>DWUW01000105.1 GCA_019120525.1 Candidatus Eisenbergiella stercorigallinarum
AATATTGAAACTCCTGTCCCCGGAACAGACTGACATAATCCGCGATACCGCTGTTTACACACATTCTGGAAAAATAGTTTCCCACCTGGTATTCATTTCTCCAGCCTTCCTTTCTGGTATAAAAGTATTCCTTCACCCCCGGATCCTGCCAGGCTGTCTGCAATTGGATCCGATACATTTCCAATGTATTGGAAACAACTGTATTCAGATTCTGGATCTGCTCCATAGACATATCATAAATTACTTTTCTTGTATAAGCACGAAACCAGGAAAAGATCCCTCCGATCAGAATCGTAACGCTGAAAACAGCGATGATGCTGTAGCTCAGCAGCAGAACAAATCTGTACTTTTTATCCGCGATATCAATTCGAAAATATTATTTCATGCCCTCATCCCATCTCTTCCCGACGTACGCCGCTTCCGGCCGCTTCCCTCTCCCGGGCGCTCACGCCTTCCTCAGCGTATCCTCCAGGAACTGAAAGATCTGCCCATAATATTCCTCTCCGTCAAAAAATCCGTGCCCCTGGCCGGGAACCGTGATCAGCCGGACGTCGTTTCCGGCCGCTTTCAGCGCCTCATACATCCGTCTGCTGTTTTCATAGCTCACCAGCCGGTCCGCGTCGCCGTGCATGAGCAGGGTGGGCGGGTTCGTCCGGGAAGCGTAACAGATGGGGCTTGCCTGTTCCATATGGCGCTCCCGCTCTTTCAGGTCCGAATCCGGGAACAGCATTCTGTATACCTCCGAAGCCTCCCACTCCTCCGTCGTCAGTCTCAGATCCGCCGGCGCGTACCAGGGAACCACCGCCTGGATCCGGGAAGAATATTCCGGACAGCAGTCGTCCAGGAACTCCTCATCCGCGCTGTAAGCCATCAGCTCCACCAGATGTCCGCCCGCAGACTCGCCCCATGCGGCGATCCGTTCCGGATCCACATGATACTCCTGCGCATGGGCGCGCAGGAACCGCACGGCAGCCTTGCAGTCCTCAATCTGCGCCGGGAACGGCGCTTCCTGGCTCAGACGGTAATCGATGCTCGCCGTTACGAATCCCCGCCTGGCAAGCTGTGCCAGCTGTGTGCTCGGCAGATACTTTCTGGTCAGGTCTTCCGACGCCCATCCGCCGCCATGCACCCATACTACCACGGGCAGCGCTTCCTTCGCGCGGACAGGATAAACGATATCCATCCGACACGCTTTTCCGCCGTGCGTGGTATACACCACTCCCTCCTTCTGAACCAGCCCTTCCTTTTCGAAATCAATCTCTGCCGGCGTGATAACCTTTGCCAGCGGTTCTTCCTGCATACTCATTTTTCCTCCAATCCGGCTGTGTAAAGCGCTCCGCTCATCCTTCCAGCCTTTCGTTCACATCAAATTTCCCCAGGATCCCATCCGCGGCCGCTTCCAGCCTTTCATCCGTACTTCCTTCCAGGATAAAATAGCCCCGTCCCATCACGGAATGGCCATTTATCACCTGCCCCAGGCGGTCTCCGGGGCGGATCTCGCAATCCCAGGCGCGCAGGGCCACGTCCTGTGGAAGGGGCAGCTCTTCCTTCGCCGGCACATGCCTGACAATCCCCTCCGGGAGGGCAAAGTAGCGGATCAGAAGCCTGCGCGTCTCTTCCGGCTCATACCTGTAGGGAAGGCCGCACTGGCTGCGGATATAGGTCTCCGCCATATCCACCCCCGTCGCCATGGGAGTGAACAGATCATGCAGATGATGTCCGGAAGGCCTTGCGGAAAGCTCAATGATAAAAACCCGCTCCCCCTCGATCATCAGGTCTGCGTGCATCAGACAGTCCTGAAGCCGCAGCGCCGACGCCGCCCGGGAAAGCTGCTCCCGGACCCGCCGGATCAGAAGCGCCTCCTGCTCCGTTCTGCCCGTCACGGAAAAATATCCCACAGCCTGTCTCGCCGGTGGCGGCGTCAGCAGCTTTCGGCGAAGCAGGATCTGACGGTAGGCCGTGCCGTCCAGCGCTGCGTCCACTCCGTATTCCACGCCTGCAGCCGCTTCCTCCATAACGTAGTCCTCTTCCGACGCCGTGCTTTCCCCGGCATCGGTCTTCCCGGCCAGCTCCCAAAGCGCCGCCTCCAGCTCCCGGATGCTGTCCAGGAAAAAAATCCCCCGGCTGCCGGAACCATACCTGGGCTTCAGGATCGCCGGAAAGGAAAACGCTTCCGCCTTTTTCAGCAGGTTATCCACGCTTCCGCGCCGTTCCTGCTCCGTTTTTCCACAGAAGGCAGGGACCAGTTCACAACGGCAGCCCCGCAGGCCCGCCTCCCGCAGCTTTTCGTGGAACAGATATTTATCCGTGCACCAGACCGCCGACTGTCTGCTGATGCCGCGCAGATGAAACGCGTCGTTCACCGCCCCCGCCGTGGTCAGATACCGGCCAAGAGGGCCGGTGAGAACGAAATCCGGACCTTTCCCGTCTTCCCCACGCAGCGCAGCCATCACCCGATCCTCCCGGGAAATATCCACCGCGAGCCCCGTATCCGCCGCCTTCAGCCCCGGCGCTTCCGGATTTCCGTCCAGGGCCGTCACGGACACGCCAAGCCTGCGCGCCGCCTCTATGGTATGCAGGGATTCTTCCCCCGCACCGATCAATACTGCTTTCATACTCTCCTCCGCGTCAAAACCTTTTTCCATGCCGGGACAACCACCTGTGCCGGAACACTCCTCCCTGCCAGGACAGCCGCACATGCCGGGATCCTTCAGCCTCCTGCCAGTCTCTTCCTCAGCCCCCGCCAGGTCCAGAGCAGGGTAAAATACAGCATGAACCTTTTCGTGGATCTCTGCTGCATATCCACCAGCCGCTTTTCCTCCTCGTTAAAGCGCTCCTGATACCAGGGATTTTTCTGAAAATCCGGAAAGGTTTCCCTCATTTCACGTCCCATCGCTTCCACAAAGGCAGGTTCCTTATTCTTTACGCCAAGCATGTAGGAAAACAGGGTATTCACGTAAAAAAGAACGGCAAAGCTGTATTCCAGTTCTCTGTAATATTCTTCAAAATAGCCGTATTTTTTTGCCTCGGCGATCATGATCCGTCCCGCCTGCATCCGGTCCTCACACCGTTTTTTCGTGATGGTGTGCACGGTGGAAGCATCGTGCTGGTAATAATAATACATGGGCTCCGGAATGTATTCAAAATGCTTCGCCCGCAGCATCCAGGTATTTCCAAGCGCGTTGTCCTCGTAAAAAATCCCCTCCGGGAAACGGCTGCCGCAGTCCAGGATGATCTCCCTCCGGTAGATCTTCACCACCAGGCTCCCACTGTCCAGGATGAGAGAGGCGTATTTTTCATGGTTCAGAATTCCCGTCTGTTCCGGCCGGTTGTTGGGTACCACCTGCCCCACCTTCATGCTGTGCTCATCGGTCAGGCAGTAATCGCAGCCCACCATGTCCGCCCCCGTCTGTCCGGCGCGGGTAAGGAGCTTCTCATACATGTCCGGCGTGATCCAGTCGTCGCTGTCGATGAAGCCGATCCATTCCCCCTGCGCATAAGACAGGCCGATATTCTTCGCCCCGCCCTGCTTCCGGTTTACCTCGGAATGGACGGCCCGGAATCTCCCCGGATACTTTCTTTCAAAGCGCTGCAGGATCTGCCAGGAATCGTCCGTGGAGCAGTCGTCCACGGCGATGATCTCCATATCCTCCAGGGTCTGGCTGACCAGGGAATTCAGGCAGTACTCCAGCTTCCCCTCCCCGGCCGTATTATAAACGGGTACGATCACGCTCAGCAGCATGCGGCATTCCCTCCCTTCCCGGCGCATTCCCGGCTTACGGCACGCTCCGCCCGTCCGCGTCATTTCGCGAACCAGGCACAGATCCTGCGCACGGCTTCGATCACATCCTCCACATCCCGGTCGCTCAGGGCATAATAGAGCGGCAGGGAAAGGATCTCTTCATACAGCTTTTCCGCCTTCGGGCACAGGCCCTTATGATAGCCCAGCTTCTGATAATACGGGAAATAATAGACCGGGATATAATGCACGTTGCAGCAGATATTTTCCGCCGCCATCGCCTCAAAGAAGCCCTTCCGGTCAACCTTCAGCGTTTCCGGGCGGATCCGGAGGATATACAGGTGCCTGGTGGTGTCGGACTCCGCGATCTCCTGCTGCACGGTGACCTGCGGAATCCGGGAAAACGCTTCGTCGTAGCGCCTCACGATTTCCTTCCGCCTGGCGCGGAACATCTCCAGCTTGTCCAGCTGGCTGATGAGAAGCCCCGCCTGGATGTCCGTCATACGGTAGTTATAGCCCAGCTCAATCTGTTCGTAATACCAGGGCCCGTCCGGCTCCTTCGACATGAGCGACGGATCCCTGGTGATCCCGTGCTTTCCGAACAGCTGCAGCCGTTTGTAATATTCGTCGTTATCCGTCATCACCGCGCCGCCTTCTCCGCTGGTCACGGTCTTCACCGGATGAAAGCTGAAAGTGGTCAGATCCGCGATGGAGCCGGTAGGCTTCCCGTCATACCGGGTTCCAATAGAATGGGCGCCGTCCGTGATCAGCACCAGGCCATGTTCGTCGCAGATCTTACGGAGCTCCTTCAGGTTCGTGGACTGCCCGGTAAAATCCACCGCAACTACCGCCTTCGTTTTCTCCGTCACCAGAACGCGCACCTGCTCTGGATCGATGTTATAGGTATGTTCATCGATATCCGCGAACACAGGCTTCGCCCCGCAGTAAAGCGCGCAGTTCGCGGAAGCCGCAAAGGTAATGGGCGTGGTGATCACCTCATCCCCCGGCCCGACGCCCGCCGCCAGACAGGCGATATGCAGCGCCGCCGTCCCATTGCTGACCGTGACCGCATGCTTCGCGCCCGTCAGGCGGCATAGCTTTTCCTCCAGTTCTTCAATCTTCGGCCCGCAGGTCAGATAATCGCTTTTCAGCACTTCCAGGACGGCCCTGTAATCCGCCTCATCCAGATACTGGTGTCCGTAAAAAAGCTTCGTCTCCCGGACCGGTGTTCCTCCCGCGATCGCGGGAACCATATTTTTTGTTTCCATAAATCGATATGCCTCCTTTTCCGGAAGCCGGGTTCCGGAAATATTTCAGAAAAAACAGCCCGAAGGCGGCTGACGCTTCCGGGCTGTCCCTGTTTCAGATCCAAACACGCTCCGCTGCTGACGTGCGCTTTTATTTTTCCAGCTCCACTTCCTTCAGGCGCTCCCTCAGGTCTTCTACGGAAAGCCACTCGCTGTTGGTGCCGGAGCTGTAGGAAAAGCCTTCCTCTACCTTTTTCCCGGAAAGGTCGGGCACCTGCCTGTCGTTGAACACCATCTGGGGATATACGATGTAGTGCTTATCGTATTCGTAGGTGTTAAAGGAATCCTCCGTGGTCACCATGATTTCATGCAGCTTCTCGCCGGGCCGGATGCCGATCTCCTTTATTTTGCAGCCGGGAAGCATGGCCTCCGCCAGATCCGGCACGCGGAAGGAAGGAATCTTGCTGATAAAGGTCTCTCCGCCCTTCGCCTCACGCAGCGCCTTGATCACCAGCTCCACGCCCTCCGTCAGGCTGATCCAGAAGCGGGTCATGCGCATGTCCGTGATGGGAAGCTCCGTTCCGCCGTTTTTGATGATGTTATGGAACAGCGGGATGATGGAACCCCGGCTTCCCGCCACGTTGCCGTAGCGGACGATGGCGAAGCAGATATCCTTGGTGCCGGAATAGGCGTTCGCCGCCACAAACAGCTTGTCGCTCACCAGCTTGGTGCCGCCGTAGAGATTGACCGGATTCACCGCCTTGTCCGTGGACAGGGCGATCACCTTCTTCACGTTGGTGTCCAGCGCCGCATCGATAACGTTCTGTGCCCCGTTAATATTGGTGCGGATCGCTTCGTTGGGATTGTACTCACAGGCGGGAACCTGCTTTAAGGCCGCCGCATGGATCACATAGTCCACGCCCTCAAAGGCTCTCTTCAGCCTGTCCTTGTCCCGCACGTCGCCGATGAAGTACCGCATCACGGAATTATATTCCTTCAGCTCATTCTGCATCACGAACTGCTTGTACTCATCTCTGGAATAGATGATGATCTTCTTCGGCTGGTAATGCTTCAGCACGTATCTGGTAAAGCTCTTTCCAAAGGAGCCCGTTCCGCCCGTGATCAGTATGGTTTTATTGTTTAACATTCTCTTCCTCCGTCTGTATCCGCGTCCGGCACTGTATTCATTGACTGCCACCGTCATCTGCGGCCGCTGCATGCTGCTCTTACAGCTGTTTCTATTTTCTGCCGGTTCCGGAACGCTTATACATTTTCAAATTTTACAGAAATTGGGGCAAAAACGCCCTTTTCGGACATTATAGCATAGGGAACGGGGCAATGCAAGGAACCGGCCGAAGGCCCAGTTTTCAAATCCCCGGCTTCTGTGTTACAATATAACAAACTAAACGCGGCATATTTACCAGATATATTCCGCCTCACAAAAAAGGAGCTTCCCATGATTTTATCCGACCAGACCATCCGCCAGATGCTTTCCGAACATTCACTCGTCATTTCTCCGCTCATCCTGGAACAGATCCAGCCCGCCAGCGTAGATGTACGCCTGGGAAATACCTTCAGCATTGTCGAAGATTCTTCCTCCGGCATTCTCACTCTGGCCCATGAGATTTCCTATAAAACCATCACCACCGATACCTATCTTCTGCTTCCAGGCCAGTTCGTGCTCGCAACCACCATGGAATACTTTGAGCTTCCGGACGATCTCACCGCCTTTGTGGAAGGCCGCAGCTCACTGGGCAGGCTGGGGCTGTTCATTCAGAACGCCGGATGGGTGGATCCGGGTTTTCACGGCGAGATCACGCTGGAGCTTTTTAACGCCAACCGCTGCGCCATCAGGCTGCAGGCGGGACGGCGGATCGGCCAGCTGGTATTCGCCCGGATGGACCGGGCCGCTCAGAATCCCTACCGCGGAAAATATCAGGGGCAGAGAGGCGCTACCGGTTCCCGCGTTTTTCTGGATGAGGAGCTGTAGCCGTCTCACTTCCCCCGAACCCGCATACTTACCCGGTGCAGCGCGCGCACCGGGCGGGGCGCCGCCGCAAGAAGCAGCAGATACAGCCTCTGCTTCCCGGTCAGATATGGATTCGTCACCGTTTCGCGCACATTCGCGCGGCAGTAGCGGACCACCTCCCGGTAAAAGGCGTTCTTCCGGTTCATCTGCTCCACCGGAATGTGAAGCAGATAATCCAGGCGCTGGTACAGGCCGAAGCGGGCCGCCTCCCTTTCGTACTGAGGGAAGCGTTCTTTTGTCAGCTTCTGCGCGTAATCCGCGTTTTTCACGATGTCCACAAACACCCTGGAAAAATCGTTCCGGTCCTTTTTTCGGGTGTTGCTTCCCATCCGGTAATAGACATGATAGAGCTGTCCGGGCAGAATGCGCACGCCTTCAGCTTCAATAAGAAGCTGCAGGAGCAGATAAAAATCCTCGTTCAGCTCACCCTCCGGAAATCTCCTGTTCCGAAAAAGCGCCGCGTCAGTCAGCTTGGTGCAGAAAGAACAGTCGCCCTCGTGCAGAAGCAGGGTACGAAGGAATTCGCCGCTGTCCCTGAAAACCGCCTCCTTCGGCGGCACGCACACATCCGACCTGCGTTTTCCATCCTCTCCGATCTCATCCCGGGATACCTGGACGATCCGGTATCCCCCTTCCCGGATCTCACGCATCATGGCCTCATACATCTGCGGCTCGATGAAATCATCGCTGTCCACAAAGCCGAGATAAGCGCCGTTTGCCTGCCCGATTCCCAGATTTCTGGCGGAGGAGGAGCCTCCGTTTGGCTTATGAAAGACCCGGATGCGGCCGTCTCTTTCGGCAAGCGCATCACACAGCGCTCCCGTCCCGTCCGTGGAGCCGTCGTCCACCAGAAGGATCTCCAGATTCTGCCAGGTCTGCGCGCAGACCGATTCCACACAGCGTTCCAGACAGTCCAAAATATTATAAACCGGTATGATCACCGTGATCAGAGGCTGCTCCATAGGTTCTCCTGTTCTGCCGCGTCAGGCGGCCCTGCTTTTTCCTGTTTTCCCTCTTCAGGGACGGATCATCGGCGCGGGGGATAAGGGCCCCGATTCCGGGAAAGACATGCGCCCCTTTTCCCAGCCCTCGTACAGGGAAAGGCAGCGGGCCGCAGCCGTGTCCGCGTTCCATTCCTTCAGGATCGTCTCGCAGGCTCTCTGCCCCATCCGCTCCCGGTCCTTTTTGTTCTCGATCAGATGACGCACCGCCCCGGAAAAATCCTCATAACGGTTTCGGTAATAAACCATACCGTTTTCTCCGTGCCGGATGAGGAAGGGTACGGCTCCCGCTTCCCGGCTCGCCACCACGGCGCACCTGCTGTTCATGGCCTCGTTCACCACCGCGCCCCAGCCTTCCAGATGGTTGCTGGTAAACAGGAAGATATGGCTTTCCTCCATGGCCTTTCTCACCTCCTGCGGGGGCAGGAAGCCTGTCATCGTCACCAGCCCGGAAAGCTCCTTTTCCCGGATCCGCGCCTTCAGCTTTTCCTCCAGCTCTCCCCCGCCGATCAGCTTCAGCCGGAAATCATAGCCTGCCCCGCGAAGATCCTCCGCCAGCCGGACGGCATACTCCGGATGCTTCAGGGGCATCAGCCTGCCCGCCCACAGAAGCTGCACCGGCCCCTCCTCCGGCTTTTTTGCCTGGGCGGACGGGTCCTTCGTCTCCGGGAAATAGCCGAACCGGAGCATCTTTCCGGGATAAGCGTGGATCAGGGTAAAATCAGACGCCACATAGCCTCCCGCGCATAACAGATATACCGGACGGTTCCGATAGCGGATATGCTCCTTATATTTGGACGCAAGGCCTATGGGGGAGACCGCCTTCCACTGCCCCTCCCGGTAGATGCGCTCACTGATCCGGAAAGCCGGCCTGCCGCTTTCCAGGCGGCCGAAGATCAGCTCCGGATTTTCCATCCATCCCGCCAGCAGCAGGTCGCAGCCGTTGATCCGCTCCCGGCAGAGCGCCTCCTCCTCATAAAGAAGCTTCACATAGGGAAGCGCCTTCAGGTCCGCTTCCCAGCCCATCCGTACCCTTTCTTCCTCCATCGGCTCCGTCTGGATGAAGGTAAAATCCTCCCCCAGCCGCCGGTACATGGCGTCGCAGAAGGGAATCTGGTGGTGATTGATATAATTGGATACAAAAACAGTCTTCATCTCTTCCCCCTTCCTGCCGGCCTGCGGCGTCGTCTGCCCGCGGCGGCTTTTTCTTTCCGGGCTGCCCGGCCGTCAGCCCAGGATCTCCCGGTAGATTTCCAGCATCCTGGCGTAATTGGCGTCCCCGTCATGATTCTGCCTTCCCCGGATCCGCGCCTGCCCCGACAGGCTCTCCGCCAGCCCGTCATTGCGGAAAATCCGGCATATACAGCCGGCAAGCTCATGTACATTTCCCTTTTTGAAAAAAAGCGCGCTCCTTCCATCCTCCGCCATGTCCGGGATCCCTCCCGTGAGGGATGCCACACAGGGCACTCCCAGCAGCATGGCCTCTCCCAGGGAGTTGGGAGAATTCTCCAAAGAAGAAGGGCAGACGAACACATGGCTGTTCAGATAAGCCTCCTTCATCTGCGTATCCGTAAGGTTTCCCAGTACGGTCACCTTCTCTGTCAGCCCCTTTTCCTTCATCAGCTTCCTCAGATAGTTTCCATATCCGGAAATCTTCAGCTTCTCCTTCAGGGTATCGTAGCCGGTAATACGGATCCCCGCCACACGGATATGCGCCTGCGGGAATTCCCGCAGGATCTCCTCCATCGCCAGGAGCAGATAATGGAAGCCCTTCAGGGGATAATCCCCCTGGCTTACGAAGATCTCAAAGCTCCGGCAGCTTTTCCGATCCCATCTTCCTTCATAAAAACAGGCGCGCATGGTTTCATTCAGCCTGTGCCAGGTCAGGTCCGGATTGATCGCCAGCGTCCCTTCCCGGTCAAACCGGGTACGTCCCGCCACATGGGCACAGCCGGAAAGGATCTCCCTTTCCCGTTCTCCCCGGATCCGGAATTTTTTCTGCTGCTGCAGGAGACTGTCCTTCCGGAGCATATCCCGCAGCGTCACGCTTTTCTGTACCGCAGGCGGAAGATCCGCCATGTAGCTCTCGGCGCATTTCCCCACCAGCCCCTGTATGCCCACCAGCGTCCGCTCCGGATGTTGGAAAACCCGTTCCATGGCCAGGGCATGGGGAAATTCCGTTCCGAAGATATGGACCAGGTCCGGCCGGAAGTCCGCAAGGATCCGGGCAAACCGATTCTCCAGCAGCGCGTCATACCGTTCCGGGCGCTTCAGGTCCTCCCGGAAGCCGTAGAGCCATACCTCTCTCCCCGCCTCCCGGGCCTGTCCCTCCGGCCGTTTTTCTCCCGCCGAAGGCGCCTGCCCCGTCAGCGGATACAGCCGCCTTTTTTCGGAAATCTCAATCCCGGAAAGGGGATCCACAGGAAAACAGATCCCCAGCTCCATATCTTCCCCGGCCCGTCCCTTTCCTTCCCTCCCTCCGGCCAGGAAACGGTTCAGAGCGCCGGTGATCCAGCCCTCCCGCACGCTGCATTCCAGCCCAAGCGCTTTTCCCACAGCGGGCGGACAGATGTTCAGAAGCCACAGAATCCTCATTTCCTTTTCCCCTTCCGTCTTCCCAGCGTATATACCGCCGTCTTCACCGCGTTATAGCCCTTTGCCATGGAAGGGCTTTCTGCCATCCGCGTCCGGAGAGGCGCCAGCGTGGCCAGAAGGATCCCCCGGTAGCAGGCGCTCCTTGTCCGTCCCATATAATACCGGGTGATCGCCCGATGCTCCAGCGCCGACCGCTTCCGGTTCTGCTTTGTCTCCGAATACCCGCCGCCCTCATAGGAGCAGACGACCAGAGGCAGGTGCACCGGTTCCGCATCCCTCTCATAGAGGCAGTACAGAAAATGCTCATAGTCGCCCCTGACCCGAAAATCCGTGTCATATCCTCTCTCCCGGAAAAGAGAACTGTCATAAAAGCAGACCTGATGGCAGGGAACATTCCTGTAGCAGGCAAAATCATTCAGCTTCGGCGCGGAACAGACCCTGCTGCCCTGCTTTTCATTATACTGGTCTCCATAAAAAAGGAATGGCCTGGCACGCAGCCTGCTGTCCCGTCCCGTCTCCGCTTCTTCGATCAGCTCCGCGGTACGGCCGAGCACGGAAGACCCATACAGGGTATCGCCGCAGTTTAAAAAGAGCACATAATCCCCGTGGATGTGGGGAAGCGCCTGGTTCATCCCATCATAGATCCCCCTGTCCCGGCTGCGAAACACATGCACCCTGCTGTCCGCCGGGAAGCTCCCGTCCTCTTGCGTCTCTCCGCCGTTCCTGGCGGGAACGGACGCGACCGCCAGCGTTCCGTCCGCCCTCTCCTTCAGGGAACCGTCCGTGGAACCGCCGTCCTTGATGATGATCTCAAAATTCCCATATTCCTGGCACAGCACGCTTTCCACTGTCTTTGCCAGCTTTTGTCCGGGATTGAGGGACACGATCACAATGCTAAAAAATGTATGAGCCATTCAGCCACTCCCTTTCCGTAAAGATCCAGGTATGATAAGGCAGCACCCGTACCCCGACCTGATGGGCCGTCAGAAGAAATGCCCCGAAATAAAGGACGCAAAGCACAAGCACGGCCTCATACAAAATCCTCCCCCTCCCGGCTCTTTTTTCATCCTTCCTCATCGCGTACAGCACGCCCGGGACCAGCAGCAGCTGGGGCGTGATCAGGTAATAGCCCAGCCGGGAAACCAGCGGGATGAAGGAAGCGCAGGTATAAAGGGCAAGCCCAAGCAGGTTCAGCTTAAAATAAAACAGATTCGCCGGGCTTTCCTTTACCTCCTTCCAGCCTGCCATGCCAAAAGCCAGCACGGCCGCGCAGCGCACGATCCCCATCAGGCTCCCCTCCAGCCCGGTCCCCTGTTCAAGATAAACCGTATTCTGATAGGAGGGATACAGTTTCAGGAGAATTTCCATCCAGAAATCCTGAAACACCGGAAGGCTGACGGCAAGGGCCGCGCCAAGGCCGATCTGCCATTTCTTCCAGGGAAGCAGGGCGATCAGATACAGAGGGATCACCACCAGCACAGATTTGTGGAAAAGGGACGCGCCCAGGATCAGCAGCACGAATTTCGCGTATTCCCGTTTCAGCACGTACCTGAGACTGTAGAGCGTAACGGCAAGGACAAAATAGTACCGCACCGTATTAAAGGTCCTGAAATACAGCCCCAGCAGCATGAACATGGCAAAGGACAGGGGAAAATCCAGGCTCTGTTCATACATGGCCTTCAGGAAAAGGAAGGTGGTCGCCGCCGCAAACAGCCCGAAGACCAGAAGATAATTCTCCCCGCCGGACAGGGTATAAAGGAAACGGACCAGCAGGTTGAATCCCGGCTCCGTCACCACATACCCTCCCACAAAGATCTCGTGGAAGGTATTCACATAATTCCCGTAGTCGTTCCCCACATCGATGCGCAGGGACGCAAGTCCCGTCAGCACCACGAACAGAAAAAGAAGGGCGGAGGCATTCAGGGCGCGGCGTCTGGTCATCCGCCCGCCGGTTCCGGGCCGCTGCCTGCCCGCGCCCGACGCCCCGCCGCTGTCCGGAAGGCTGCCATATTCTGTTTTCACCAGCCAGGCCGCCCCGATCGTCAGGACGCCGATGAACCCATATAACAGTATTCCCATCATTCCTTCATCCTGATTCCCTTTCTCATCAGGGAAAACGCCTGCCCCATAGTAAGGCCGCCCTCCCGCCGCGCGAACATCTCCTCCCTGTTTCTGGCAAGGAAACGCACAGCCATGGGAAGCGCCGCCCTGCCGTACAGGAAACGGTACAGCACGCCCCTGTCATAGAAAAATTTCTCATTGTATCCGTGAAACCAGGTGGAAGGCCTGCCATTCTCCCGGCCGATGGCCACGGGCGCCCGGTAGACCTTCAGGCCTTTTCGGATGCACTGCGCGAGAAACAGGCTGTCCTCTCCGTTGCTGTACTTCGCGCCGCCTCCGAACAGAAGGGAGAAGGTCACTCCCGCCTCATGCAGCTTCCCTGTCCTTGCCGCGAAGCTGAAGGTCGGATACCTGCCGCAGTTGTACCAGCGCACCCGCCCGTAGCTGTCGATGTGGTAGGTCCTGCGTTCCTTCGGCACATCCACGTTGAACAGGATCATATCCGCCTCAGGATTTTTTTCAAACTCTTCTATCACAGCCTTCGCCGCGCCCGGCCGATAAACGATATCCTCGTCCGCGAACATGCACAGATCTGCGTCCGCACGCATCAGGCAGTTGTTCCGGGAAAGGCCCACGCCGCGCTCCGCGAAGCTGTAGCAGCGGATCCGGTTTCCTTCAAACCTGTATTCCCGGTACTCATTCCTGTCGCACTGATTGACCACGATCGCGTCCGCCTGAAGGTTCATCCGCTCCGCCAGCGTCCCCACATCCTCGTTGACTGCGGAAACCAGAAACTGCAGTTTCATGCCCGGCCCCCCTTCCTTCCGTAATACGCGCGCAAAAAACCATCCTTCGCGCCATAGATCACGGCTCCCAGGACGGGGATATCCAGCTTCTCAAGCTGCCGGAAAAGCCGCCCCGCCATCCGTCCTCCCCCTTCTCCCCAGGGTATGGACAAAAGGACGCCATTTAGGCGCATCCGTTCCGCAGCTTCCTCAGCAAAAGGCCAGTCCTCCATTTCCGCCCGTACAGGCAGGAGCTTTTCCCACTCTGCCCCGTCCTTCCGCTTTCCCGCCGCCCGGGCAGCGTCCAGCACAGACACCCGCTCTCTTCCTTTCAGCCGAAACGCCAGTCCGGCTTCCAGCTCCCTGGCAAACGCGGCATCCCCTTTTTCCGTCAGGATCCCGAGGACGGCGATCCCATACCGGTTCTCAAGATCCTCTTCCAGATAAACGGAATCATCCAGGCAGTAACCGATCAGCCATCCGAAGAAGCCTGCCGCGGCGCCCAGAAACAGCCCCAGAGCCGCCGCGTTCAGCGTCTTCGTCCCGCGGGGGACCTGTCTTGCCTCTTCCAGAAGCCAGCAGTCCATGCCGTCCAGCCCCTCGATGGAACGGCCGAACCGGTCCAGGCCGTATACATAGGCTTCCGCGATGGTTTCGGAAAGCTTCGCGTCCTGCGTGGTAATATAAAGAGGCATGATCTTCACATCGTTCATCGCCCCGACGGAAACGGATTCCCTTACCTGTTCCTTCGTGATCCCCTCCGGAAGCGCCTCGGCGACATAGTCCAGCACCTCGTCCGTCTTCATGATCTCCCCCCAGGTATACGCGTTGTAATAGTCCTGGATCTGGCCGTATTTTTCACTGTCAAAATAGATCCGGTACTGGGAAAACACCTGATACTGCGGCGGTCCCGCCAGGGCCACCGCGAAGAGCAGATACAGCCCGGCCCCTGCAGCCGCCCCGAGAAGCCCCAGGGCGGCGATCAGCCACAGCCTTCGGAAAAGACAGAGGGCAAAGCGCTTTCCGTCCATACCCTCCTGCCAGAATCGTTCATCCCTCATCATTTATTGTCCTCTTGCGATTCCCGTCTCATTGCCGTGATCTGCTTTTCATCAACGCCCTCCGTGCTTTCCGGGCGGAACAGGATCTTCAGCGTCAGGAGCATCAGCCGGATATCCAGCCAGACGGAATAGTTTTCAATATAGGTCAGATCCAGCTTCAGCTTGTCATAGGGCGTGGTATTATACTTGCCGTACACCTGGGCATACCCCGCGAGCCCCGCCTTCACCTTGGTCCGAAAAGCGAATTCCGGCATTTCCTCCAGATACTGGGTAATGATCTCGGGGCGCTCCGGCCTCGGTCCGATGAAGCTCATCTCCCCCTTCAGGATATTAAACAGCTGAGGCAGCTCGTCTATGCGCACCGCGCGGATGAAACGGCCGATGGGCGTGATCCTGGAATCGTGCTTCGCGGCAAGCCTGGCCACCCCGTCCTTCTCCGCGTCCACCCGCATGCTGCGGAATTTGAGGATGGCGAATTCCTTCCCTCCCCTGGTGCAGCGGATCTGCCTGTACAGTACCGGCCCTCCGTCATAGAGCCGGATGGCGATGGCCGTAGCCAGCATGAACGGAGACGCGATGACCAGAAGGATCAAGGAACAGGCAATATCGATACAGCGCTTGACGATCCGCTGCTCCACTGTCAGCGCGTTTTCCCGGGTGAGAAGGATGGGCGTATCGAACAGATGGAGCTGCTCCGAGCCCTTGATGATCACATCCGGGATCTTCGGCATCAGATAGATGCGGATGGAGCGGCTGTAGCAGTATTTCAGAAGCTTATTGCGCACCGCCGTGGGGATATCCCACAGCACCACGCCGCCGTAGCCCTTCTCCATCTCGTCAAAAAGCGCCTGGGCGCCCTCCTCCAGCCCCATGCATTTTACGATGTCGTACTTATCCTTCCTGCTGGCAAACTTATGCAGGATATCGTCTATGGACCGTTCCCCGTGGATCAGAAGCAGCTTCCTCGGCGGAAAGATCCTGCGGTAGACCCGATTGGCGAAAAAGATCCAGACGGCAGACCAGGCCAGCTGGGCCGCCATTATCTCCAGAAGGGGCGAAACCGGGATCAGCCAGCCATGGATCAGCGCGAGCTGGAAATAGGTGATCGTATTGGCGCACAGCAGGGAAAACAGCTGGGACATGAAAACCTCCATGGGCTTCATGAACCCGATCCTTAGTCCTCCGTAAAGGTTGGAAAACAGCAGAAAGATCACCGTATAGATAGCGAGGATCAGCACATGCCCCCTGCGGTACAGCTTGATGTCCTCCCATCGGAGGAAAAACGGATGATAAAAATCAAACCACACCCATGCATACAGGGCAATGATCACCGCGATCCCGAACAATGATATCAGTAAGATCAGCAGACGCTTCCTGGTTTCTCTGTCGCTCATAGTTCCTCACATTCCGTCCTGTCAGCGGCGCGGCCGCTCACATTTCCTTTCAGGCTCCCGGCAAAATATCCCGCGGCCCGCTTTCGCTTCTCATCATTTCTCTTTTGTAGTTTACCACACAGACGGGTATCGGACAAGTGGCGCGGCCTACAGCCGCCGCAGCGTCGCCCGCAGGGCCCAGAAAAACAGCTGGTACGCGCTCCCGGCGGCAGAAAGGCCCTCCTGGTCCCGGTACAGCCTCCAGATACGCCGCACCGCCTCCGCCTTGTTGGAGGAAAGGGAATTCTTCGGGCGCCTGTAGACCGCCAGGTTTTCATCCAGCCCGTAAGCCGTATACCCCGCCCGCAGGATCCGCCACCAGGTCGCCGTGTCCTCACTCTTCACATCCGGCATGAAGATCAGCTCCCTGTCGATCTTTTCCAGGTCAAACATCACCGTAGTGGTAAAGATCACCGTCCGGGACAGGGCTTCCCGATAGGAAAGTGTCCGCGGCACACGGACAACCTTCCCGTTTCCCACGCCGTTTTCATCCCCGAACTCATATGCGGTAAAAGCAAAAGCAGCCTGCCTTTCCTTCAGAAAGGCAAGCTCTCTTTCCAGCTTTGTTTTTTTCCACAGATCATCGGAATCCAGGAAGGCCAGATACCGCCCTTCCGCCAGGCGGATCCCTTCGTTGCGCGTACGCGCCGCGCCGACATTTTCCGTAAGCCGCACCGGGCGGATCCGTCCGTCCGCGCGGGCCATATCCTGGAGCAGGCGGAAGCTTTCGTCCGAAGAGCAGTCGTCCACGGCGATCAGCTCCCAGTCCTGATGGGTCTGTTCCTGTACGGATGCGACCGTCTGTCCGATCCAGGCCGCCGCATTGAACACAGGCATCACAATACTGATCCGTTCACTCATAGTATTCTCAGATTTCTTCCTTTATCAGATAAATCGGCCTCTTTTTCACTTCCATATAAGTTTTGGACAGATACTGCCCCACGATCCCGAGACAGAACAGCTGCACGCCGCTCACCATACAGATGATACAGGTCATGGAAGGCCAGCCGCCTACGGGATCCCCGAAAAGCAGCGTTTTGATGATGATGACGAAGATCATCAGAAACGCGATGATGCAGAACAGGACGCCCATCACGGAGGCCAGCGCGAGCGGTACCGTAGAAAAGGCGGTAATGCCGTCGATCGCGTACAGGAACAGCTTCCAGAAGGACCACTTCGTCTCGCCGTGCGCGCGCTCGATATTTTCGTATTCCATCCATCTGGTCTTAAAGCCGACCCAGCCGAAGATCCCCTTGGTGAAGCGGTTGTACTCCGTCATGCGCAGGATCGCGTCCACCACCTGTCTGGTCATAAGCCGGTAGTCCCTTGCCCCGTCCACGATCTCCGTTTTGGAGATATGATTCACCAGCCGGTAAAACATGCGGGCAAAAAAAGAACGGATGGGCGGCTCTCCCTTTCGGGACACCCTTCTTGTGGCGACGGAATCATACCCTTCCTGGATATGGGAAAACATTTCCGGAAGCAGGGACGGCGGATCCTGCAGGTCCGCGTCCATCATCACCACGTAATCCCCCTTCGATTTTTCCAGTCCGGCGTAAATGGCCGCTTCCTTCCCGAAATTCCGGGAAAAGGAAATCAGGCGCACCCTTCCATCCCTTTCGCGCAGTTTCTTCACCTCGCGTACAGTCCCGTCCCTGGAACCGTCGTCGATATACAAAATCTCCACCTCCAGCCCTTCCTTTTCAAAAAAAGGCCGGTTCTTCATCAGCTCCTCATAAAAACAGGCGACATTTTCCTCCTCGTTGTAACAGGGGACAATGACACTAAGCAGACTCATCTGTTCCTCTTTTCTGCGGCCGAACGGCCGCACTTCATTCCGCGGAAAGGTCAAGCCGTACCCGATCCGCGATCCTGGCAATATACTCACTGTTGGTCGGGCGGGGCGCGCCCGATAAGCTGCTGTAGCCGAACAGCTCCTCAAACGTCGCCGGGTTCCCTCTTTCCCAGGAAACCTCGATCGCGTTGCGGATCGCCCGCTCCACTCTCTGGACATTGGTATGAAAGCGCTTCGCGATCCCCGGATACAAAAGCTTGGTCACGCTCCCCACCAGCTCCATATCCCCTGCGGCGAGCACGACAGCCTCGCGCAGATAATAATATCCCCTCAGATGGGCCGGCACTCCCAGCTCCAGCATCATCGCGGACACGTAACGTTCCATCTGTGTTTCCGTCGCCTCTATGGTTATCATATCCTGCTTCCTCCTGCGTTCCATTTCCGGAAATCTTTTCCAGAACCTATCTTAACACGCCCGCAGGCCAAAACAGAATCGGAATCCATCGAGAAATTTCGACTTACAGGTACTCCTCTTCCCCTTTTTCCGTCAGCGTCTCCACGATCTCCTTTACCCGCTGCGCCTGGGATGCGGGACATACCAGGACCGACTTCCCGGCCTGTACCATGATCAGGTCCTTCACTCCAACCGCAGCGACCAGCCTGTCTACAGAATACGCGGTACAGCCATGGCTGTCAAGCAGCAAAGTCTTCCCCACCGTGATGTTGCCGTCCCGGTCCCGTTCCTTCAGGGCGTCGAAGGCGTCCCAGCCCCCCACGTCGCTCCAGCCGAAATCGCCGGGAATCATCAGTACATGGTCCGCTCTTTCCAGGATGCCGTAATCCACGGAGATTTTGGGGATCTTCGGATAGATCTCCCATAAAGCGGCCTCTTCCCTCCCGGTCCCGAAGCTCTCCGCCAGCTTCTCCAGATACGCGTAGATATCCGGGAGAAGCCTTTGGAACCAGGAAAGGATGGTGGACGCGCGCCAGATGAACATGCCGCTGTTCCAGACATAACCCTCCGCCAGATACCGCTTTGCCGTTTCCTCATCCGGTTTTTCCACAAATTCCTCTACCCTGCGCCAGGCTTTCCCCTCCACAGCGGTATTTTTTATATAGCCGTACCCCGTAGACGGGAAGGTGGGGCGGATCCCCACCGTGACCAGGGCGTCCGTCTCCTCCGCCGCGGCCACAGCCTCCCGGAGAGTCTGCCGGAAGCCTTCCTCATCCCGGATATAAGGATCGGAAGGGACCACGCACAGAATGCCGTCCCCGTACTTTTTCAGGATGGTCATCGCCGCATACCCGATGCAGGCCGCCGTATTTCTTGCGGCCGGCTCCTTCAGGATATGGTCCTGCGGCACCCGTCCCGCAGTCTGGGCAAGCATCTGTTGAGCCTGCGCAGCGTTTGTCACGATAAAGGTTTCCCCGACCACTCCCGAAAGACGGTCCAGGGCCTCGTTGACCAGGGTTTCCTTTCCCGAAAGATTTAAGAACTGCTTCGGCTTTTCCCTGGTGGAAAGCGGCCACAGTCTGGTCCCGCCGCCTCCGGCCATCACCACTCCATATCGATTCATACCGTTTTCCCTCTTTCTTTATCCTTTATACGCCCCGCGCCTGGTCCACATTTTCACGGAACCACTCATAGGCAAGCTTTACGCCCTCCTCCAGTTCCACCCTGTGCGTCCAGCCAAGGCCGTGCAGCTTCGTCACATCCGTCAGCTTCCTTGGCGTTCCGTCCGGCATGGCCGTATTCCATACGATCTCTCCCTGATATCCCACCGTATCCCGTACGATCTCAGCAAGCTGCCGTATGGTCACTTCCTTTCCGGTGCCAATGTTCACATGCTGCTCTCCGCTGTAGTTTTCCAGCAGGAACACACAGGCGTCCGCCATATCGTCCACATAAAGGAATTCCCTGAGCGGCGTACCGGTTCCCCACAGCTCCACGGAAGGGGCGCCGTTCACCTTTGCCTCATGGAATTTGCGGATCATGGCCGGAAGCACATGGCTGCCCTGCAGGTCATAATTGTCATGCGGGCCATACAGATTGGTCGGCATACAGCTGATGAAGTCGTCCCCATACTGTTTCTTGAAAAATCGGCACATTTCCAGGCCGGAGATCTTGGCGATGGCATAGGCCTCATTTGTCGTCTCCAGCGGCCCGGTCAGAAGCGCGTCCTCCGGGATCGGCTGAGGCGCCATACGCGGATAGATACAGGTGCTTCCCAGGAAAAGAAGCTTCTTCACCCCGAAGTCATGGCAGCATTTGATCACATTGCACTGGATCTGCATATTTTCCCAGGCAAACTCCGCAGGCGCCGTATTGTTGGCGTTGATGCCTCCCACCTTTGCCGCGGCGAGCACCACCGCGTCCGGCTTCTCTTCCTCAAAAAAGGCCCGGACAGCGACCTGGTCGCACAGATCCAGTTCTTTATGCGTCCTTCCGATGATATTCTCATACCCCTTTTTCTTCAGGCTCCGCACGATGGCGCTTCCCACCAGTCCCCGGTGGCCCGCCACATAAATCTTATCCGTCTTTTTTATTGTCGCCATTTTATTGTCCATCCTTTCCGCTGCCGTCACAGCTTATCCGTCATTTTCCGCTCCGGGCGGGCCGGAAGCCCGCTTTCAGATTTCCGTTTTCACGCAGTTCGATCTCCTGTATCCTGGGGGAAGAGGGAAACGCGTCGTACCCGATCTTCCCTCCGTCCAGCGGGACGTAGACCGAAACGCCGTCAAGCTCCCAGACGGACGCTTCATATTTTCCATAAGCCTGCTGCCTGAGATAATACGGCTGCGCGGCCGTCTCCCGGACAGCCCCCGCCAGGTCCGCCGCCTTATAAAGCAGGAAAACGCTCATGCACAGCAGGAAGATGCGCCGGCAGAGCCCTTCCCGCCTTCCTCCTCTTCCCGCGGCCATGCAGAACCAGAAACCGGCCATTCCCGCGGGCAGCGCGATCACATAGGCATAGCCATACCGCACCAGGGGCGCGGAAAACTGCCAGAAGAGATACCCCGCTGCCAGGACCGCCCCATACAGGAACCAGTCCCCTGCAGGCAGGCCGGGTACCTGCTCCCACAGTCCATCGCGGTTTCCCTTATTTTTGCGCAGCACCGCCCTTCCGGCCGCCGCCAGGGATACCACCCCCGCCGCCATGCCGAGGACGCAGGAGGCCACCCACAGCTTCTCCATGCCGCGCAGCCGCCCAAACCAGTCCCCCGCCCACTCGAAAAAGGGCGTATCGTACAGATTCACATCATACAGCCCTCTGGCAAATACCTGGATCTCCTTCGCGTCAGAATCCGCGTACCCCTTTTCTATCTTCCAGTCCACCGGGAAAAGATCCACAAAGGTAAAGGGATAGAACAGCCAGCCTGAGATCAGCACGCCCCGGGCCATCCAGGGCAGGCAGATCAGGAATCCTAGCCCCACATACAGGCCGATCTGCTTCCAGGCCCGTTCCCGGATGAGCATGG
>DWUW01000106.1 GCA_019120525.1 Candidatus Eisenbergiella stercorigallinarum
CGAAGATCCACCTGCGGCCAAACGGAAACCATCAGCTCCATGCCCATTTCCTTCAGCTCCTTCGCCATGGCCTCCGGATCCGGGAAAAATTCCTCATCGAAGCGGTAATCACCCATTCTGGGCCAGTGGAAGAAGTCGCAGACGATCACGTCCACCGGAACCCCTCTTCTCTTATATTCCCGCGCCACGTTCAGAAGCTCCTCCTGATTCCAGTAGCGAAGCTTGCACTGCCAGAAGCCAAGTCCGTACTCCGGCATCTCGGGAGCGGTTCCCACCGCCCTTCCATAGGCCTGCTCGATCTCGTCCGGCGTATCCCCCGCCGTGATCCAGTAATCCATCTGCTTCGTGCTTTCCGCATACCATTCCGTGGTGTTGGAAGCGAAGCTCACCCGTCCGATGGCCGGATTGTGCCACAGGAAGCCGTATCCCAGGTCGGAAAGCACGAAGGGCACGCTGGCCTGGGAATTGCGGTGCGCCAGCTCCAGGTTGCAGTTTTTCACATTCAGGATATCCTGCTGGTACTGCCCCATGCCGTACAGCTTCTCCTTCGGGTTGGAAGCGAAGGTCACTGTCAGCCGGTAGTCCCCGCCGATGATCGGCTTGAAGAAGCGGTTCTTCTTATCCAGCGCGCCGCCTCTTCCCGCTTCCTTCAACAGAAGCTCCCCTTTCTGGTTGTAGAAGGCGATATCACAGGAATGGCTCCAGGAATCCACGGTAAGCTCCGCCGTGATCTTCCCGTTTGTAATACGGGAGACATACTCCCCCACCTCGATCTGCCCTTCTGTTTCTTCCGGGGCAAGCAGCGCGTAATCCGTATCCTCCACCTCGCCCAGCACGGTAGAACGTACGCGGAAGCTGTTCCTTCCCCAGGGCATCACGGAAAGCACCTCTCCGTCCCAGCGGTAGACCAACGCCTTCCCCTCCTGACTCATGGTGTTCATAGTCTTCTCCTCTCCGCTGCCTGCGGGTGCCTTTCAGAAAGGCGGCGTCCGCCGTCCTGCGCGCCCTTCGGCAGCCTTTTTATGATATCATCATTATATTTATTTTTTCCTCCTGATTCATTCCAGAAATTAACTCATTTTTTCTGTATTTTGACCTTTCCTGAATTTCTGCGGAGTCGTATGATAATATTTCCCGAATTCCGTGGTAAAATAGCTCAGGCTGCCGAAGCCCACATCCATCGCGATCTTGCCCACCGCGTCGTCCGTTTCCAGCAGGAGCCTGCCCGCCTTCTGCAGCCGCACCCGCTGTACGTATTCCACAAAGGTCATGCGGAAATTCTTCCGGAAAAACCGGCACAGATAGCCCTCGCTCAGGGAAAGATAGTCCGCCAGCTCCCCCAGGCGCAGCTTCTGCGCATAACGCTCCTCCACAAACCGGACGATGCTGCGGATCGTACGGCTCTTTTCCTCCCGGCTTTTTCCCTCCGTCAGCAGCGCTCCCTCCGCTTCCCCGGGGCAGAGACGGAGCATGCCGTAAACCGCCTCCAGCAGCCAGGCCCTTGTCAGAAGCTCATAACCCTTCTCCTTCTTCTGAAACACGTCAAAAAGACGGTTCAGAAGGACAGACAGGGCGGAAAGCTCCTCCCGTTCCTTCGTCTGTCCCTCTTCGCCGCCGTTCTTTAACAGAAGATATCTGTTTTTTCCTTCCAGAAGGAACGGGCGAAGATATTCCTGTTCGATCCGGTCATTTCCGATGCCGGCAAGAAAGCTGTAGTCAAACACCGCCGCCCGGAATTCCAGGCGGCCCTCCAGCCGGTCATGGGAGCCGTGCAGGGTATTCGGCCGGATCAAAAGCACGTCTCCCGCTTCCAGAAAAAGCTGCTCCCCCTCCACCTGAAAGCCGGTTTTCCCGCGGAGCACGAAAAAGATCTCTATTTCCGGATGCCAGTGATAGAAAAGAGGGATCTGCGTCCCTTCCGGAAGCTTTGTCTCATAGACGTTGACCGGAAACAGGAAGTCTCCGTGCCGCGCCTTTTCCCGTAAAGGCCTTGCCTGCGTCATTCTTCTGTACCGTTTGCCTTTTCCCTGTCAAGAAGCGCCATCAGCGCCTCGTCGCTGTCGTCGATCCACACGTCCTCTTCTTCCGCCGTCAGTCCCAGGAACTCCCGGAGCGTACGGGGATCGTCGCTTCCGTTCCATTCCTCCACGTAATCGTCAATCGCCTCAAAGGGAATCTCTCCCGCCAGATACCGTTCTCTGAATGTCATTTTCCTTCTTCCTCTCCTGCCAGAAGCTTTTCACGTTCTCCGCTTCCTTCGCGTCATAGGGATAGCCAAGCCCCTTTGCCGTTTCCGCCGCAAGCTCCTCAAAATAATCATACATGACGCCGAGCCCTGTCCACATATGCTCCGTTTCCCCGTCCGGGAAGGCCGCCTTCACCCGCGCCATTTCCTCCGCCGTCAGATATTTTTTCAGATATTTGCTTTTGGAACCCGTGGTGATATGGAAATCATGCTCCAGGCCGATCTTCCAGTTGAGCATCCTTAAAAACATCTCTCCCATGCCCTCCGACAGATGGAAGCGGGCATAGTTGAACTGATCCCTGCACAGTCCCTTCGCCACATACAGGCTCAGCCACCGGAACTCGTTGACACAGTCCAGATACT
>DWUW01000107.1 GCA_019120525.1 Candidatus Eisenbergiella stercorigallinarum
CAGATATTGATCCATTCCCAGGCGGGTGTTCATCTCCCTGTACGCCTTTACGAACCGGCGGTACACCTCATTTTTCGGCTTTCCCATCCGGACAAGAACCCGATCCGCCACATGCTCCGGCGCCACCTTCAGCTGGCCGCTCACGTGGTACTGGCAGAGCTCCTTTAAAAAGGTTCTGTCCGGATCCGCCAGCACATAGTCGAACCGGATTCCGGAACGGATAAATACCTTCTTCACTCCAGGGAGGGCACGGAGCTTTCGCAGAAGGGCCACATAATCCCGGTGATCCGCCCGAAGATTTTTGCAGGGTTCGGGAAACAGGCACTGCTTATGGGGGCAGGCCCCCTTGGTCAGCTGCTTTTCACAGGCCGGAAAACGGAAATTGGCCGTAGGCCCGCCCACATCGTGGATATATCCCTTAAAATCCGGCTCCTGGGTGAGAAGCCTGGCTTCCTCTAAAAGGGATTCATGGCTCCGTGCCTGGATAATGCGCCCTTGATGAAAGGTCAGCGTGCAGAAGCTGCAGGCCCCGAAGCATCCCCGGCAGCTGATCAGGCTGAATTTAATTTCCCGAATGGCAGGAACTCCGCCCGCCGCCTCATAGGAGGGATGGTAGCTGCGCATATAAGGCAGAGCGTACACGTCGTCCATCTCCTGGGTGCTTAAGGGCTTGGCCGGAGGATTCTGCACCACGAAAACAGGGGATTTCTCCGTCCCGCCAAAGCTTCCCCCGTAGGGTTCCACCAGCCGCTTTCCGGAAAATGGGTCCGTATTGCTGTACTGGACATAAAAGCTCTTGGCATACGTCTTTTTATCCCGCAAAAGCTCCCCGTACTCCGGGAGAAGCGCATAGTCGTACACATCCTCCAGGCGCTCCGTCTTATACACGGTTCCGTCGATAAAGGAAATGTCCCCTACTGCCAGTCCGCTGTCCAGGGCATCCGCAATCTCCACGATGGAACGCTCCCCCATACCATAAGAGATGAGATCCGCCCCGGAATCCAGGAGAATAGAAGGCTTCATCCGATCCGACCAGTAGTCGTAGTGGGCCAGCCGCCTGAGGCTTGCCTCAATTCCCCCCGCGATGATAGGAACATCCCCGTACACCGAGCGGATTAAGCGGCAGTACACGCACACCGCATAGTCCGGCCGTTTTCCCATAACTCCGCCCGGGGTATAGGAATCATTTTTCCGCCGCTTTTTGGACACAGAATAATGGTTCACCATGGAATCCATATTTCCCGCGGATACCAGAAATCCCAGCCTGGGCCGCCCCAGAACCTGCACGCTTCTCTTATCGCGCCAATCCGGCTGAGCAATAATTCCCACCTTAAATCCCCGGGACTCCAAAACCCGTGAAATGATAGCCGTTCCAAAAGACGGATGGTCCACATAGGCGTCCCCGGAGACATAGACAAAATCACACTGCTCCCAGCCCCGCCTCTCCATGTCCTCACGGCTGATCGGCAAATAGTCTTTCTGCATCTTCACTCCTCAACAGTTCATAAAAATCCTGGATGAAACAATCCGCAAGCGCTTCCTTTTCCTCCCGCATATCCCTGGAAAAGGCATCCTCCACGGCAAACACCAGCATCCCTGCGTTCTTTCCCGCCTGAATGCCTGCGGGCACATCCTCAAACACCGCGCACTCCTCCGGCCGCACGCCCAGACGCTCCGCCACCAGAAGGTAGATATCCGGCGCCGGTTTCCCGGCGGCCGCCTCGCAGGCCGTGGCCACAACCTGAAAATAGTTCCGGATATCCAGGGCATTTAAGACTGCATCCACCATAGCCTGGCCGTTGCTGGTGGCAATTCCCATCCGGATGCCCCGCCCCGCCAGAAATTCCAGGAATTCCCTGGCTCCCGGCTTTAGGGGCACTTCCTTCTGGTATTTTTCCAGGGACATCTGCACCCAGGCCTCCTTGATTTCCTCAAGAGAATCCTCGATCCCAAACCGCTCCTTAAAATAGGCCGCTGTCTCGGAAAAACTCATGCCCTCAATGGCCTTCTGCAGATCCTCCGGGCAGGAAAGCCCGAACCGCCCCAGGTACTCGATGTCGATGGCCTTCCACATCCACATGGAGTCCACCAGCGTTCCGTCCAGATCAAAAATCACCGCCCTGCGGGGACCTGGCGCCGGCGCTTCTAAAACGCCCAGAGCCGAAAGCTCCGCCTCGGTCAGAGGGCGGTACTCGCCCGGCTTCAGCGCCGCGTCCAGCGAGATCGGTCCCATGGACAGCCGCTTTAAGTAGGTTACCTGGCAGCCCAGCGCCTCAAACATCCGCTTCACCTGATGGAATTTTCCTTCCCGGATGGTGAGAAGTGCCTCCTTCTCCCCTTTCCGCTTTAGGATGGCGGGCTGCGTTTTCTCCCCGTCCGCGAGCACAAGCCCCTTCTCCACCTGTGCCTCACTATCCCGCGGCAGCACTCCCTTGTACCGCACAAAATACACCTTGTCCACATGTTTTCTGGGGGAGAGAAGGCGGTGGGCCAGATCCCCGTCGTTGGTCAGAAGCAGAAGCCCCTCTGTGTCCACATCCAGCCGTCCCACGGGAAATAAGTCCTTTCTGGCCGCCGTATCGATCAGCTCTACCACGGTGGGATACCGTCCGTCCTCCGTGGCCGACACCACGCCCTGCGGTTTATTCAGCATATAATATTCATACGGCACATACCGGACGGGACGGCCCTCCGCCAGGATGGAATCCTTGCGGGGGTCCACTTTTATGTCCGCTGTCTTTATCGTCTGTCCGTTGACCTGGATGAGGCCCTTTCCCGCCATTTTCCGGATCTGGCTCCTGGTCCCGATCCCCATCTCGCCGAGAAGCCGATCCAGGCGCATCGCTCCCCCGGCCGGCTTTTTTTTCTCTGCCATACATTTCTCTCCTTCTTCAGCCGTACCTAAAAGATAAGCCTCCTGCACCAGAACAGGAGGCTCCTTCACTATTTTTCTATTATACGGAAGGCTTCGGGGGATGTCAAGGATTTTTCCGGGCGCTCTCCTTCCGGCATTTTGCCGGCATTTTTCCCTGCATTTTGCTGGCCGAGCGGCTTTCTGTCAAGTATTCCGAGCCCCTGCGGGCTACTGCCAGCGCCATCCCGGATAATACTTATTTTTAAGGGATGCTCCCGCCCCCTTGGCCCAGCCCAGGGAATACCCTCCGCACTGCACCAGCTGCCAGCCCTTTGCCGCACTCTCTTCCGGCTTTAACGGAATGGTCTCTCCCTTGAGATACCGAAGCACTCGCTCATCCTCCAAATCCAGGTTCCGGCAGTCCGAAAATCCATCTCTTCCCAGCGCCATGGCAAGCGCCTGCGAGGGCTCAAACCGCCCTTTTTTCATCTGTCCCAGAAGAAGTCCGGTGCGCAGGAAGCGGAAGGGAAGCCCCGTGGCAAGCCCCTGCGGCAAAAGATATACATTTTCCCCGGAAATAAAAACCTGCTCCGGCTCCCAGGCCAGGCCGCAGCGCCCCAAAAATTCGCCGAGCTCTCCCAAGCGTTCCCCGTTCTTTTTTCGTCGGAAGGACATCCCTCCGCCTTTCGGCTCCCTGCTTTCCAGCTTCCCTCGTTCC
>DWUW01000008.1 GCA_019120525.1 Candidatus Eisenbergiella stercorigallinarum
CAGGAAGATATAAAACTCATCCTCTTTTATCCCGCCCTGTCCGTCCAGATATTCCCGCAGGACAGTATAACAGCCATGCAGATCGCCGATGTGATGGATTCTCCGGTATCCGGACAGGTCGATCTTTTTCAGCCACACCCGTTCCAGTTCATCGGGCCGGATGACGACAATCCCGGAAGGGATCCTCTGGCCGGACAGGCTGCGGGCCATCCGCTCGATCACCGGTTCCGGCACCCTTTTTAACGGCTCGCGGGTTCCATTCCTGCGTTTGGCTTCTTCCAGGGGAACCTGGGTAAAATCCACACAGTACACCCGATAGCGGTATTCCCCGCACAGCTTTTTATACCGCCGCAGCACTTCCGTCCGGATGTTGGTGCTGTCGATCACGGTAAAAGCGCCGTGCCGCATCCGTTCCTTTAACAGCTGGAGAAAAACCTTCCAGACTGTATTTTCGCTGTTTCCGCCGATACATTCCATTCCGTCCGCCTGTAAAAGCGGGCTGCAGCACAGCAGGCGGATCTCGTCCGGGCATAAGGCATAGGGCTTCAGCCCGTTTTCTTCTATCCATGTGGACTTGCCGCTTCCGGGAAGCCCGCGCAGGATCAGTAATGTTCTCATTTCAACCTCCGTTCCGGAGCATTCGCAATCTCCTTATCACAAACGATCATTCAAAGTAAAAGATCTGTCCTTTTGTCCGGAAGGGAAGCCTGCTCCCCTGAGGCATCAAAAAGGCGTGTTCCCTGTGGATCCACAGATGGTCTTCGATCCTTCCGTCCGTAATGATCAGGATAGGGGCATCCGGCGGGAAATCCTTTGCTTCTTCCAGGAAGCGGATGGCAGGCTGAAGGACGGTTCCTCCCCTTCCGGTCACTTCCACCCGTCCCGCGATCTCTCCCGGAGCCAGATAACCGGCGTCATAGGCTTGTGCGTCGCAGAAAACCACCCGCACCCAGGAAACCTCTCGTGCCTGCGCATAACCGGCAATACTTCCCAGCGCCTTTCCAAGCAGTTTTTTCTCCATGGAGCCGGAGGTGTCCAGCACCACGCCGAAGGTAGCTGTCCACTGGTCTTCCTCCCGGATCACCTTCCCCGGCCTGGGGATATCCGGCGTACTGCTCTGCCTGCGGCTGGGTCTCGCGTAGCTGTGATGGACCTGGATCGGCGGGAAATGTTCCTCAAACCACTCCGCCAATTTTACGTCCCAGGGAATGGGCGGCATACTGAGGGCGCGGATCTCTTCCACCAGCCCAAGCGGCAGATAGCCCCGTCCATTCTGTTTTATTTGCCAGTCCAGCCCCTGGGCAAGCGCTTCCCGAAGCCAGACATCCAGCCCCGGCGAAAGGGTTTTCCTGCCGCCCATTCCCGGCAGGGGATTCCCATCCGTTCCCGCCAGCACATCCCCTTTCCCATATCCCCGGAAGGTAATCTGTTTCATGGCAAATCGGATATCAGTCAGCAGGCTGTCATAAATGCTTTCTGCGGACAGTCCTTCATATTCCTTCGCATAAAGGGCAGACTGCGGCATAACGCCGACCTCCATTTCCTTCAGCCAGCCGTTAATCACAAAGTCGCAGGCAATATTCCATAAAAGCGGATCGCGCCCCCTGCCCCTGCTGTCATGCCGCAGTCCGGCGTGCAGGTACTCATGGGCCAGGACAAACTTCCTCTCTTCCTGCTCCAGCGGGGCGGCGGGATTCAGATAAATGACGGCTTCTCTCACATCCACCGCCGCGATCTGGATCTCCAGCTTCTGACAGACCTGATAATCCTCAACGATGGAAAAACCTGCCGCCGGCCCTCCCAGCAGCGGATAATGGCTCAAAAACCATTCCACCGCCATCCGGGTCTGGGCGGAAGTGCTTCCCGTCTTTTCCGGTTCTCCCGCCTCTTCCACCACAGACAGGACAGCAGCGTTCAGAGCCCGGGAAAAGGTGCGGGAATAGGGATTGATCCCGTTTTCCCAGTCCCGGATGGGCGATTCCAGCCCTTCCATGTGGATCAGCTCCATCAGGGCAGCAGCCGCCTGTCTTTCTTCCGGCATGTCTCCGGGAAATAAAAGTTTTTGATATATTTTTACTTCGTCTCCTCCTGCTCTCCCATGATCCGGAATCCGGACGGGGCATCTTCCCACCTTCAGATCGCTCAAAAATCCCATGATGTACAGGTCGCAGGCCATGTTCCAGAGGCGGATATCCACTTTCCCGGAAGGTCCCGCTTCCTCTCCATATGGCATTTTCGCCGCGTCAAAGTGCCCGAAGGCCAGATGCAGACGCTGATGGGCCAGGATATAGGCCCATTCCTCCGGCGAAAGGAGCAGATCCTCATTCACATAAATCCTTCCTCCCGCCGTCACCACGGAAGCGGTCTGTTTTCCCAGCACATCCTTTTTTACAGGACAGATCCACCCGCCCAGCCTTCCGAACAGACTGTGGCGGTCAATGATCTCCATTCCCTCCTGCAGGTTGATAAGCGACTTCTTTTCCGTTTTCTGTTTTTCCTTCTTTCCCATCCTTTCCTCCCTAAAACGTCATTCATCTCATCCCACCTTTCTCACCAGCCGTGGCAGGTCCCTGACAATCTCCATCAGGAACCAGCCGGGCAGCTCGTGACCGTCCTCCGGTGAAACCACCATCTGCGCGATCTCCAGATTCAGGGACGCCAGCTCCTTCATCAGTGCCTTGGCCCGGTGCGCCAGATACTGGGCATCCGCGTTCATTTTCTGCCTGTTTTGAGGAAGGTCATGCCACAGCCTTGCCCGGAAGGACTGGGCGGCAAAGTAAAGCACGTCCCTGTCCTCCGGCTTCGCGGGCCATTTTCTTGTTCCCTTAATGAGCTCCTCCAGGAAAAACTTATTTTCCGTCTGTTTCGTAAAGGCAAGGAACTGCCCGGCATGGGAAGCGGTCAGGCAGCCGTACGCCAGTGTTTTCAGCTCATCCCGGGTGATGTTTTCTCCCCACTCCTTTAAGGCGTCGCTGAGCATATGCCAGGAACGGGGCGTGGAATAAGGCTCCTCCGTTTTGGGCGGCTGGGAAAACAGATGATCCGGCCGCTGGGCGATATATTCCAGAACCCATGGATGGAGCCCGTTTTCATAGCCCCAGTCCAGCCACTGGTTCACGTCCGGCTGAAGCTGGACATGGAACATCCGGTTGATCAGGGCGGTGGACATGGTTTTCACGATCGCCCCGTCCTGGGAACGGTTTCCCGCCCCGATGATCACGCTCCCCTGCGGCAGATGGTATTCCCCGATCCTTTTCTCCAGGATCAGGGAGTAAAACGCCTTCTGCACCTCCTGGGAACAGCCGTTCAGCTCATCCAGAAACAGGCAGTAAGGTTCCGTCCTCGCGATCATCCTGGGTGGCCGGAAGGTGCTCACCTCTCCCACAATCTGCGGGATACCGATGATATCCTCCGGGGCAAGCTGGCTTCCCAGCAGGGAAACACAGGGAAGCCCCACGCTTTCTGCAAATTTTTCCACCAGCGCCGATTTTCCAATTCCGGGAGGCCCCCAGATAAAGACCGGGCGGGTCGGCGCGATATTTAAAAGAAGGTTCAGAAGACCTTCCTGATTCACACTGATCGGTAAATTCATAATCTTTTCATTCCTTTCTTAACGGTTCCCGCCTGCCTTGAAATTATAGACAGGCCGGAGGATTTTCCTGATCCATGCGGTTTCTTCCAGCTGTTTTGCGATCTTCTCCATGCCCCGATAGGCGAAGGGCGCTTCATCCAGCGTCTCCCGGGAAATGCAGGTGGAATAAATCCCTTTCATCTCCCGCTTATAATCGGATACGGTAAAATGCTCCTTCACCTGATCCCTCCGAAGCACTCTCCCCGATCCATGAGGCGCAGAAAAAATCCAGTCGGGATTTCCCTTCCCTTCACAGAGAAGCATCCCCTCTTTCATGTTGATGGGGATCAGAAGCCGTTCCCCCTGCTGTGCGGATACCGCCCCTTTCCTTAAAAGCGGCGTCCCGTCCGAAAGCCTGGCCACATAGTTGTGTACCGTATCAAACCGGTCGGTGGCCTTCCACTTCATCCCTTTGCAGATCTCGTCAAGGATGCAGGCCCGGTTAAGGGCGGCAAACCTCTGAACAATCTCCACATCATGCAGATAAGCCTGCAACTGCTCTCCTTCCAGAAAGCTGACAGGATGGGGAATCCCCCTCTCCCGGCAGGCCTGATATGCCAGGTTCTGATAATACTCCGTAACCTCCACTCCCAGATGCCTGCTGCCGGAATGGACAGCCAGATAATAATTGCCTTCTTCCTCCCGGTCCACCTCGATGAAATGATTTCCTCCGCCCAGCGTTCCAAGGCTCAGGAGCGCTTTTTTCTCCTGGATATGCCGGAAGCAGAAAAGCTCTTCCAGCTGTGCCTCTTCTCCATAGCGGTGGACTTCCCGGCGGATGGCAGTTCCGGAGGGAACCCGCTCCCGGATCACCGCATCCAGCTGTTTTCCTTCGATTTTCTTCGCTTTGAATACCGCACAGGACACTCCGCAGCCAATATCGCCGCCCAACAGGTAAGGAATCAGCTTCTTTCCCACCGTCATGGTAAGCCCGACCGTTCCCACCTTTCCCGGATGGACATCCGGCATTACGCGGATAACAGCGTTTTCGGCTGCTTCACTGTCGCAAAGCAGCTGAATCTGCGCAGCCGCGTAATCCTCGCAGGTATCCGAATAGATCTTCGCTTCCGCAAATTTTCCCTGTATTGTTTTCATTTCCTGATAAACCCTTTCTTTGCTTTTAAAAAAGGACGCAAAAAAGGCACCCCAACAAAGAGGTGCCTGACATCTTATCTTATCTTATCTGATCT
>DWUW01000108.1 GCA_019120525.1 Candidatus Eisenbergiella stercorigallinarum
TTCATCATCAAACAGCGTCATCATAATATTTAAGACCTCCTTTTCCCTGCTTTCCAGATATTCCTTTAATATATTCTCATCCCGGCAGATCTGTATGGTCTTAAGGACCGCCCTGCGGGTTCTGCCGTATTTCTTCACCTGTTCCTTATATATTCTGGTAAAGGCCACGTATTGAGAGATGATATCGCCCTTTTCTCCATCATAAATCATTTTTACCTTTACTTCAACCGCGCATTCGTGTCCGGAAAAGATTTCATCAGACAGGCGCAGATAAGCGGGACGCCTTTTTCGGCTGCCCGTGTAGATCACATACAGTTCCGGTCTGGGAAGCTCCACCCTTTTGCTTCCGTAAATATTCTGTCCCGTGCTCTGGACATATTCCTGCCAGGTCTGAACCAGATACATCAGGCTGCGGACCAGAATATTGACCGTCCAGGTGGACTGTGCCTCAGCCAGAACCAGCAGTCTGTTTCCGACAAGGAATCCCAGATCATTGTAGCACTGATCCAGAAGGACATTATGGATGGTCACATTGCTGATATTTTCCTCCGTAATTTCCTGATCTTCCGGATGAAGCGCCCGGTAGAGCTGCAAAAGATATTTGGGAATCGCAAACAGGTCTGTAAATACACTGTCCTTGGCGGTATGCTTCGCCTCCTGTTTTTCTGAGGGTTCTAACAGGGTCGTTTCTGAATTCATCTTTTCCTCCTTTTTGGGATGCCAGACGGCGTTCCGATTATGGAAGAATGGCGGCAGCCATTCTTTGCCTCCTTACCGAAGAGTCTTCTGCAGCGGACGTTTCTTCTTTTGAGGACTTTCAAGCGTCCGATAATCAGGGAATCATAGATCATAATGGATGGGATATTTCCCGAAGAATGTCTGAATGGAACGGTTCAGGCCGTCCCATCTGACTGTGCCGAAAGGCACGATCGAATTTATATGATATGTTCACTATAACAGACCCGTTCTGAACAGGCAAGACTTTTTTACATAAGTCGGGCCGGAGAAAAAACAGATTCCCGTTTTTTCTCCGGCCCCTTTTATCAAATCTTATTTTCCTGTATGTGGCATATGCAGCCCACACTCATTTCTTAAAACAGCTTCACCTTATCCTTCGCCTTCGGCAGCACCACCTTATCCAGGTGCCAGATGTCGTCCACATACTCCTGGATGGTTCTGTCGGAGCTGAACTTGCCGCTGCAGGCCACGTTCAGGATCGCGCTTCTGGCCCAGGCCTTTTCATCGCGGTAGAAGGCTTCGATCCGTCTCTGCGCTTCCGCGTAGGGCTTGAAGTCCTTGAGGATGAAGTACATATCCGCCCGGGAGGTGCTCTGGGTGTTCAGCAGGGAGTTGTACAGCGGGCGGAACAGCTCCGTATCGTAGGGAGCGAAGGTTCCGTTGATGAGCTGCATCAGCACTCTGCGGATATCCGGATCGTTATTGAAGATCTCCATCGGATTGTATCCGCCGAAGTTCTCATAGCGGATGACCTCGTCGGAAGAAAGGCCGAAGATCACGGCGTTGTCCGAGCCGACCTCCTCCACGATCTCCACGTTAGCGCCGTCCATGGTGCCGAGGGTGATCGCGCCGTTTAACATGAACTTCATGTTTCCGGTTCCGGAGGCCTCCTTGCTGGCCGTGGAAATCTGCTCGGACACGTCGGCCGCCGCAAAGATCCACTCCGCGTTGGATACCTTATAGTCCTCGATGAACACCACCTTGATCCTTCCGCCGATGGCAGGATCGTTATTCACCACATCCGCGACGGCGTTGATCAGCTTGATGGTCAGTTTGGCGTTCCGATAGCCCGCGGCCGCCTTCGCGCCGAAGATGAAGGTTCTGGGATAGAAATCCTTTTCCGGATGATCCTTCAGTTCATTGTAAAGGTACATGATGTGGAGGATGTTCAGAAGCTGTCTCTTGTACTCATGCAGACGCTTCACCTGCACATCGAAAATGGAGCGGGGATCCACCTGGATGCCGTTGTGCTCCAGAATGTATTTTGCCAAGCGCACCTTGTTCTGGTACTTGATGTTCATGAACTCTCTCTGCGCCTTCTCGTCGTCCGCGTAGATCTTCAGGCCGCTGATTTTGGACAGGTCCGTGATCCAGTCGTTGCCCACATGGTTGCTGACCCAGGAAGCGAGCAGCGGATTTCCGTGCAGCAGGAATCTTCTCTGGGTGATGCCGTTGGTCTTGTTGTTGAACTTCTCGGGCATCATCTCATAGAAATCCTTCAGCTCCTGATTCTTCAGGATCTCGGTGTGGAGCCTTGCCACACCGTTTACGGAATAGCCGGCCACGATGGCGAGATGCGCCATTTTCACCTGGCCGTCATAAATGATGGCCATCTTCGCGATCTTCTGCTGGTTGCCGGGATACTGTCTGGCCACCTGCTCCAGGAATCTGCGGTTGATCTCTTCCACGATCTGGTAGATTCTGGGCAGCAGTCTGGAGAACAGCTCGATGGGCCATTTTTCCAGAGCCTCCGCCATGATGGTGTGGTTGGTGTAGGCGCAGGTCTTGGTGGTAACCTCCCAGGCTTCCTCCCAGGTCAGGTAATAGTCGTCCATCAGGATCCGCATCAGCTCCGCGATGGCCACCGTAGGATGGGTGTCGTTGAGCTGGAAGGTCACCTTTTCATGGAACTTGCGGATATCGTCATGCTTTCTCATGTACTTGGCGACCGCCTCCTGCACGGATGCGGAAATGAAGAAATACTGCTGCTTCAGACGCAGCTCCTTGCCCGCGTAGTGGTTGTCGTTGGGATAAAGAACCTCCACGATATTTCTCGCCAGGTTCTCCTGCTCCACCGCCTTCTGGTAGTCGCCCTTGTCAAAGGAATCCAGCTTGAAGCACTCCACGGCCTCCGCGTCCCAGATACGCAGGGTGTTCACGATGCCGTTTCCATATCCGACGATGGGCATATCGTAAGGGATGGCCTTCACGGACTGGTATCCCTCCTGCTTGAAGCAGTTGCGTCCGTTCTCGTCCACATATACGTTCACATAGCCGCCGAATTTCACTTCTTTGGCATATTCCGGGCGGCGCAGTTCAAAGGGATTGCCGTCCGCGAGCCAGTTGTCCGGCACCTCCACCTGGTAGCCGTCGCGGATCTGCTGCTTAAACATGCCGTAACGGTAACGGATGCCGCAGCCATAGGCCGCATAGCCCAGGGTCGCCAGGGAATCCAAGAAGCAGGCGGCAAGCCGTCCCAGTCCGCCGTTTCCCAGCGCGGCGTCCGGCTCCTGATCCTCAACCACATTGATGTCAACGCCCAGCTCTTCCAGCGCCTCGGCGACCTCGTCATAGGCCTGCAGGTTGATCAGGTCGTTGCCCAGGGCGCGTCCCATCAGGAATTCCATGGACAGATAATAAACCGTCTTGGGATCTTTTTTCTCATATTCCTTCTGCGTCGCCATCCAGTTATCAACGATCACATCCTTTACAGAGTAAGCGACCGACTGGAAAATCTGCTGGTCCGTCGCCTCTTCAAGGGTCTTGCGGTAGAGCGTCTTGATGTTGTTCAGGACGCTTCTCTTGAAAAGCTCCTTGTCAAAATTCTGCATTGCCGGTTTCTTTAACATGGATTTCCTCCTCATTTCTTTTTCTCATATGTTGTAAAAGAACAGAACGGATGCGCGCAGACGCCATCCTTCCGGTTTAGGCACATCAGGTATAGTGTACACCACATTGACAGATATGAAAACACTTATTTTGTAAAAATCAGTATAAATCGTTACGCTTCCGTATCAGTTCAGCCAGGTCTGCGCATTTACTGCGCAGACCGTACGAAAACGTATCGGCAGAAAGCATCCGGCCCATCGCTGCACGATAAAGCGAGTGCTGCGATTGGAATGGCCGGATGCCGTAACAGTTCTGCCGAAGGCCGAACTGTTACACGCTTCCCGCAAAAGGCCGCCATGGAAATCTGCCCTTCTTTCAGAAAAAGATGCGGCAGAGTCCATATGGCGGCCTGATCAAACTGTCTTTAGCTGTTATGCGGGCCTGTCAGCCCCGTTTTCATTCTGCCAGACGGCATTACTCTGCCGTCTTTTCCACGCTGATGGTCACTTTCTCTCCGTTCACATTCCATTCCTTCACGGTTCCGAAGGTCTCTCCGGCCGTGATGGAATCCGCAAGCACCTTGCCCGCGATGGCATCGTAATTGCTCTGAGCGACCTGCGCGATCTTTTCATTTCCGGAGAAGGACACGCGGATGTGGTCCATGACCTCAAAGCCGGCTTCCTTTCTCATGGTCTGGATCTTGCTGATGATCTCGTTCACATTGCCTTCCTCGATCAGCTCTTCGGACAGGTTGGAATCCAGAACGACAGTCATCTTCGCGTCCGCCTCGGACACATAGCCCTCCTTCTGGGTCATTTCGATGAGAAGGTCGTCCTTTGTCAGGCTTACCTGCACGCCGTTCACCTCGAAAACCAGCGCTCCGTTCGCGTTCAGCTCATCCATGGCGGCGTTTCCGTCCAGGGAGGCCAGGGTCTTCTGGATGCCGCCCAACTGCTTGCCGTATTTCGGGCCCACGGTGCGAAGCTGAGGCTTGAAGGTATAGGTGGTGAAATCTCTCACGTCTTCGGTGAAGACCACCTTCTTCACATTCAGCTCGTCCTCGATGATTTCCTTATAAAAATCGCTCAGGGCGTGGTCGGCCTTTACGAACATGGTGCCGATGGGCTGACGGTTCTTGATGTTGGCGGTATTGCGGCAGGCGCGTCCCATAACGACGATGTCCAGGACCTCTTCCATATCCTCTTCCAGCTTTTTGTCCACGAACGCGGCGTCCGCCTTCGGGAAATCGCACAGATGCACGCTCTCCGGCGCGTTTTTATCGATACTGCGCACCAGGTTCAGGTAAATCTCCTCCGCCATGAATGGAATCATGGGCGCGGAAAGCTTTGCCAG
>DWUW01000109.1 GCA_019120525.1 Candidatus Eisenbergiella stercorigallinarum
ATGTCATACAGCACCGCCTGGATATAAAAGCCTGTCCCCCCCGCAAGGATGGGAATATGCCCCCTGCTTCGGATCTCCCCGATCGCTTTCTTCGCCATTTTCTGAAAAACGGTGACGTTGAATTCTTCCCACGGCTCCAGCACATCGATCAGATGATGGGGAACGCCCTGCATTTCATCCGGGCGGATCTTGGCCGAACCGATATCCATATGCCGGTAGACCTGCATGGAATCGGCGGAGATGATCTCCCCGCCGGTTTTCTTTGCCAGTTGTACGGACAGCGCCGTTTTTCCTGCCGCCGTCGGGCCGGTCAGGATGATGAGCGGCGTTTTGACTTCTTCCTTCTTCATTCAGACGATCCTCTTGAATTTCTTTTCCAGCTCATTTCTGCTCATGGTGATGATGGTCGGCCTTCCGTGCGGGCAGTGGTAGGGATTCTCCAGCTTCAGGAGCTGATCCAGAAGCGCCTCCATCTCCCTTGCGGAAAGGCGCATATTGCCTTTCACCGCCGCCTTGCAGGCCATGGACGCCAGTTTTTCCGAGATGACGGCAGGCGTCCCCCTGGGCGGCTCTTCTTCCAGCTCGTCCAGGATCTCCTGCAGGAATTCCTTCTCACAATGCCCGTACAGGTCGCAGGGAACGGCGCGCACTGCCACGGCGTTTCCGCCGAAATCCTCGATCTCAAAGCCCATCCCGGCAAAGTATTTCCCGTATTCCTTCAGCGTGCCCGCTTCCAATGCGGACAGGTTCAGGATGAGCGGCGGCGCAAGGTTCTGGCTGTCCGCTTTCCCTTCCTTCAGCTTTTTCACAAGAGCCTCATACTTCACCTTTTCATGCGCCGCATGCTGGTCGATGATGAGGAGACGGTCCTCATACTGCACCAGCCAGTAGGTATCAAAAACCTGCCCGATGATCCGGTAATCCTTCGCCGCCTCTTCGCTTAACAGCTTCCCGTCAAACAGCTCCAGCTGCTTTGCCCCGGAAATCTGATACTGCCCTTCCTCCTCCCGGAGCAGACGGGACAGGCGGGCCGTCTCAAAGGGCTGCGGGGCCTCCCTGCGGCTTTTGTGGTCAGGCTGCCCCTGCGGCATTTCCGGCTTTCTCTGCTCCTGCGGTGTTTTTCGGCTCTCCGGCTGTCCGGCGCTCTCCCTCCGGCAAGCCGGCTCCGTCTTCCCGGCCGCAGGCGGAAGCGCCTCCCCCGCCGCCCTTTCCCGCTTTGCCACGGGCGGCATGGGAGACGGGGCTGCGCTTTTTGCCGCCTTCGTCTTTTCCGCAGGGCCTCCCGCTTTCTCTTCCGGCCTCACGTCCGGCTTCTTTTCTGTTTTTTCCTCCGGTTTCCTTTCCGGCTTCTCGTCCAGCTTCACATCCGGGATCATTTCCCGCCGGTGCAGGGCGGACCTCACCTGCTCCTCCAGAAAGGCGTACAGGCCGGGCTGGTCGTTAAAACGCACCTCCATTTTGGAGGGATGCACGTTCACGTCGATCCTTTCCGGGTCGGAGGTCAGGTGCAACAGGGCGAAAGGGAACTTATGCTGCATCAGATACGCCCGGTAGCCCGCCTCCAGCCCCTTGGACAGAAGCGGGCTGCGGATATATCTTCCGTTTACGAAGAAAAACTCAAAATTCCGGTTGGCGCGTACCACGGACGGGCTTCCCAGGAAGCCGCCTATGGACAGGCCTTCCGTCTGCGCGTGAAAGGGCAGAAGCTGGCCTGCGATCTCCCTGCCGTAAATGCGGTAGATGATCTCCCGAAGGTCCCCGTTTCCCGAGGTATGGAAACGCACGTTCCCATTGACCAGGAACTGAAAGGCCACGTCAGGCCTGGACAGCGCCATGTGCTCCATCAGGTCGGATACATAGCTTCCTTCCGTCGCCGGGGTTTTCAGAAATTTTTTCCGCACCGGCGTGTTGAAAAAGAGTTCGCGCACGATCATCGTGGTACCCTCCGGCGCGCCGATCTCGGAAAACTCCTTTTCCGTGCCGCCCTCCAGCCGGTAATGGATGCCGGTAAGGGAAGCCTTTGTTTTGGTGATCAGTTCCACCATGGAAACCGCCGCGATGCTGGAAAGCGCCTCGCCGCGAAAGCCCAGGCTGCGCAGATGATACAGATCCTCCGCTGTGCTGATCTTGCTGGTGGCATGCCGGAAAAAGGCCTTCCGGATCTGCTCCTTCTCAATGCCGTCCCCGTTGTCCGTCACGCGGATAAAGGAGCATCCCCCGTCCCGGATCTCCACCGTCACAGCGTCCGCTCCCGCGTCCATGGCGTTTTCCACCAGCTCCTTCACCACGCTGGAGGGCCGCTCCACCACCTCGCCCGCCGCGATCTTGTCTATCGTATTGCTGTCAAGCAGCCTGATCTCTGCCATAATAATCTCCTTCCGTTCCCCCTGCCAACACCCTGGAAGAAAGGTTCCCGTTCAGGCTCTCCCTCCGCCGCCAGCGCCCCGGAAGAATGGCTCCCATTCAGGCTCTCCTGAATGGAAGCCATTCTTCTGTACGGGAAAGGGCTGGTACAGCCCGTAGAATTTCTTAGCCGGCGTCCTTTGACGGCTTAGAAATTCTTCCCGTACTACCACCGGTTCTTCAGCTTATTCTGCAGGCGGTACAGGGTATTGAGGGCGTCCAGGGGGGTCATGGTGCTGACCTCCACGTTTTTCAGCTCCTCCAGCACATCCGCGTCCGTCACCGTATCGAACAGGGAGATCTGCTCCAGGTCCACCTCGTCGTAGTGCTCTTTCTTTTTAGACGGCGCAGCAGCGCTCTCCGCGACGGAAATGCTCTGCACCTTTTCCGTAATGTCATTGTCGGAAAGCTGCTCCACGATCTCCTTGGCCCGGTCGATGACCATATCCGGAACGCCTGCCAGCCTGGCCACCTGAATGCCGTAGCTCTTATCCGCGCCGCCCTTGACGATCTTTCTTAAGAAAACGATATCGTCTCCCTTTTCCTTGACGGCGATGCAGTAGTTATTCACGTTG
>DWUW01000009.1 GCA_019120525.1 Candidatus Eisenbergiella stercorigallinarum
GGAACGCTTCGGAAGAAAAAATGATTCGGATTATCTGTCTTGTGATCGGGTATGTGTGCGGCCTGTTTCAGACCGCGTTCCTCTATGGGAAAATGAACGGGATCGACATCCGGGATTACGGAAGCCACAACGCGGGGACCACGAACGCCCTGCGCGTGCTGGGGACGAAGGCGGGGCTGATCGTTTTCTTCGGCGACGTGCTGAAATGCGTGATCGCCGTGACCATCGCCAGATTTGCCTTCGGCGCTTCCCATCCGGAGATGAAGTATCTGTATATGATCTACGCGGCAGCGGGCGTGATCCTGGGGCATAACTTCCCCTTTTACCTGCATTTCCGCGGCGGAAAGGGGATCGCTGCGACGGCCGGCCTGATCCTTTCCTTCCATCCTCTGTTCATCCCCGTGGGAGCGGCGCTGTTTTTCATAAGCTTCGGGATCACCCATTATGTATCCCTGGGCTCCCTCCTGGTTTACGCGGGCTTTCTGATCGAGCTGGTGACGCTGGGACAGCTTGGGATCTTTGAGACCTCCCAGCCTGTGCTGAATGAGATCTACATAGTGGGGGCCTTTCTGACCGTCATGGCCTACTGGAAGCACCGGGAGAACATCAAAAGGCTGCTTCACGGAGAAGAGAGGAAGACCTATCTGTTTAAGAAAAATAAGGAAGAGATCAGATAAAACGCGCCGGTGCGCCGGAAATGGAGCCCGGCGCACCGGCTGTCCGGGAGAAAAGCGCCGGACAGGGAGGAAAATATGGCGAAAATCGGAATGATCGGGGCTGGAAGCTGGGGAACAGCTTTGACCTGGCTCCTTACGAACAACGGACATCAGGTAACGGTATGGTCCGCGCTGGAAAACGAGATCGAGATGCTGAAGCGGGAACGGGAGCAGAAGGAAAAGCTTCCCGGCGTCATCCTTTCGGAGGATACGGTATTTACCACGCAGCTTTCCGAAGCAGTGGAAGGACAGGACCTTCTGGTGCTCGCGGTGCCCTCTCCGTTTACGCGCAGTACGGCAGGGCAGCTGAAGGAGCTGGTGAAGGAAGGGCAGATCATCGTCAATGTGGCGAAGGGAATTGAGGAGACCACGCTGATGACCCTTTCCCAGATCATAGAAGAGGAGATCCCGCAGGCCGAGGTGGCGGTGCTTTCCGGTCCCTCCCACGCGGAGGAGGTTGGAAAGGGGATGCCCACGGCCATCGTGGCAGGCGCGTACCGGAAGAAGACTGCGGAATATATCCAGAACATTTTCATGAGCGAGGTGTTCCGGGTCTATGCCAGCCCGGACGTGCTTGGCATCGAGCTTGGCGCGGCGTTGAAGAACGTGGTGGCGCTGGCCGCGGGGATCGCGGACGGCCTTGGCTGCGGAGACAACACGAAGGCGGCCCTGATCACCAGAGGGATCAAGGAGATCTCCCGCCTGGGCATGAAGATGGGCGGCCATTTTGAGAGCTTTTACGGGCTGTCCGGGATCGGCGACCTGATCGTAACCTGCGCCAGCATGCATTCCCGCAACCGCCGGGCGGGCATCCTGATCGGCAAAGGCTACAGCATGGACGAAGCCATGAGGGAAGTGAAGATGGTGGTGGAGGGCGTCTATTCCGCAAAGGCCGCCATGGGGCTCGCGGCCAGATACGACGTGCCCCTTCCCATCATCGAGCAGGTCAACGAGGTGCTTTTCAATGGAAAGAGCGCAAGGCAGGCCATGAACGACCTGATGGTGCGGGATAAGAAGATCGAGATCACGGACGATATCGTGTGGCAGAAGCCGGATCGATGAGAAAAGAGGGGCGTGGCAGATTCTGTTTCGCCGTGCTCCGGAACGGGGGTTTTTATGAAGGAAGAAAAGCTGAGGGAGCTGCTTTCCTCCCTTACGGTAACGGAAAAGATCGGCCAGCTGATCCAGGTTCCCGGAAACATGCTGAACGCCGAGGGGCAGGAGCTTGGGGTCAGAGACGAGCTTGGGATCGGAGAAGAGCTTCTGCGGAATGTGGGCTCCACCCTGAACGTGGTGGGAGCCGGGCAGGTCAGAAGGGTGCAGGAGGAATACCTGAAAAGAAGCAGCGCGAAGATCCCGCTGATGTTCATGGCGGACATCATCTATGGCTTCCGGACGGTGTATCCCATTCCGCTGGCCCTGGGCTGCTCCTTTGAACCGGAGCTTCTGCGCCGCCTGTGTGAGGCGACCGCGCGGGAAAGCACGGCGGCCGGGGCGCAGGTGACGTTTTCTCCCATGGGGGATCTGGTCAGGGACGCCCGCTGGGGACGCTGCCTGGAGTCTACGGGTGAGGATCCGCATATGAACGCGGCCTATGTGAGGGCTATGGTAGAGGGCTTTCAGGAAGGGCTTTCAGAGGAAGGCGCGGCAAGGGGGCTTGCCTCCTGCGTGAAGCATTTCGCGGCCTACGGCGCGCCCGAGGGAGGAAGGGATTACAATACGGTGGATATGTCGGAGCGCAGGCTCAGACAGGACTATCTGCCCTCCTACCGGGCAGGCGTGGAAGCAGGCTGCGAGATGATCATGACCTCCTTCAATACGGTGGACGGCATCCCCTCCACGGGAAACTGCTGGCTGATGAAGGACGTGCTCCGGAAGGAATGGGGCTTTGAGGGCGTGGTCATCACGGACTATGCGGCCATTGCGGAGCTGATCGCCCACGGCGTGGCGGCGGATCAAAAGGAAGCCTCCCAGCTTGCCATGGAAGCGGATGTGGACATCGATATGTGCACGGGCTGCTATGGAGGAAGCCTGGAGGAGCTGATCCGGGAAGGAAGGCTTACCATGGAGCAGCTGGATGCCGCCGTATGGAGGGTGCTGCGCCTGAAAAATAAGCTGGGTCTCTTTGAGGATCCCTTCCGGGGCGCGGACGCGGCGGAGGAGGAAAGGATTTCCCTGTGCGCGGATTTCCGCGCGCTGTCCCGGGAGGCCGCGGTGAAGTGCTCCGTGCTCCTGGAAAATAAGGGCGGGCTGCTTCCGCTTTCGCTGGAGGCGGAAAAGCGAAAAGCAGGAGAGTCGGAGGCGCCGGCGGCAGAGGATGCAAAGGCGGCGGGAAGGGTCGCTCTGATCGGTCCCTTCGCCGACAGGAAGGACGCCCTCGGCATGTGGGCGATCCACGGAGATAAAAACGCCGTGGTGACCATCCGGGAAGCTTTTGCGGAAATGCCCGGCCTTTCCTTTGACTGGACGGAGGGCTGCGAAGCCCTTCTGCCGGAGGACTATACGGATCTGCCTGCTCTTTCGCAAAGCGGGGAAAGAGAGCCCTGGAGCGAAGAAAAGCGGGAGAAGGAGTGGAGCCGCGCGCTGGCGCTTGCCGGGGAGGCGGATACGGTGATCCTTGCGCTGGGAGAGGATCCGGTGCAGGGCGGAGAGGGAGGAAGCCGCACCCGGCTCACCCTTCCGGGAGATCAGCGGAAGCTGCTTTATGAGGTGAAAAAGCGGGCGGCCCGCGTGATCGTGGTGCTCTTTGCCGGAAGGCCTCTGGTGCTGGACGAAGTGAAGGAGCTGGCGGACGCCCTGCTTCTGGTCTGGTATCCGGGAACGGAGGGCGGAGCGGCCATCCGGGATATGCTCTTCGGCGTGAGCGAGCCGCAGGGACGGCTTTCCATGAGCCTTCCCAGGAGCGTGGGACAGCTGCCTCTGTATTACAATCATTTTTCCACCGGCCGTCCCTACGACGGAAAGACTGTGAACCGCTTTTTCTCCCGTTATACGGACTGTCCCAACACGCCGCTGTACCCCTACGGCTACGGCCTGTCCTATCACAGCGCGGCCTACGGGCCGGTGCGGCTGAGCGCTTCGGTCCTTGGGCCCGGGGAGAGCATCACCGCCGCCGTTGACGTGACGAATACCGGAAGCCGGGACGGCGTGGAAACGGTGCAGCTGTATGTGCGGGATGTGACCGGAAGCGTGGTCCGTCCGGTGAAGGAGCTGAAGGATGTGCAGAAGCTTTTCCTGAAGGCCGGCGAGACAAAACAGGCGGCCTTCGTCATCACGGAGGAAATGCTCCGTTTCTATGGAAGAGATCTGCAGTACCGGTCTGAGCCGGGACGGTTCCTGTTGGGCATCGGGCCGGACAGCAGCGTCCGGCTGGATGCGGAGTTTACTCTGACAGAGAAATAAGAAAAAGAGACGGAAGCGTCCGTCTCAGGAGGATCCGGGTTCCTGCCCGTACGCCCGGCACAGGCCGAGGAAGAAAAGCAGGTTCGGCGTGAGATATTTGCTCTTATGATAAATGATGTTCAGCTCCCTGTGGATCGGAGGATCCAGAGGGAGCTTTTTTACGCTTCCCTCCCGGATGTCCTTTTCCACCAGAGATTCCGGCAGGACAGCGACGCCAAGCCCTTCGGAAACGGCGCTGACGATGGCCCTGGTGCTGGCGCTCTCCCAGACGGGACGGACGGTGAGCTGAAGCAGGGAGAAGCTTGCGTCCAGAAGCTCCCTTCCCGCGCTGCCCTTTTCCCGCATGAGAAAGGGATATTCCGCCAGCATGGAGAGACTGACGGAGCTTTCCCGGGTAAGCGGATGCCGGGCGGGCGCGATGGCGCAGAGGGAATCCTTCTGGAAGGCTTCATATACGATATCCGGGCTTTCCGGGGAGGTTTCGATCAGGCCAAGATCTACGGTATTGTCCAGAATATGCCGTTCAATATCGCTGGAGGTATCCACCACCGCTTCGATTTTAAGGCCGGGCCGGGCTTCGGTGCACAGCCGGATCAGCCGCGGCAGGATACAGGTTCCGATGGTTATGCTGGTTCCCACCCGCAGAGTGCCGAACGCATCCCGGTTCCGGATGCTTTTTTCCATATCGTCAAACAGGGAAACGATGTGCCTGGCGTACCCGTAGAATTCCCTGCCCGCATCGGTGGGAGAAATGTGTCTGCCGATCCGCTCAAAAAGCCGGATCCCGTAGTAATCCTCCAGCTCCCGGACGGCCAGGCTGACGGAGGGCTGGGCGAGATGCAGCTCGCCGGCCGCCCTGGTGATATTGCTGTGCCGGTAAACGGCCTCGAAGATCTTCATGTGACGGAGCGTCATGGCGGTTCCTTTCATATATAATTTATTCGTTATGATAACGATAGAATAATACTATTTTACATATGAGTCAAGAACAGCTATGCTGACATGGGACTGAAAAAGAATTGCCGGTTTCCGCGCAGATTCTTCCGGCCAGGATCGCCGGCCGGCGGAGTCCGCGTTCCGGCAGAAGGAGAAGTGTGAAAAATAAGCCTGATGGCTTATTTTTCACAGCAAAGCGAAGCTTTGCAGCAATTATGTGCCGGAGCGTCACAAATTGCTTTGATGGCAGAAGAGAAATCGCATTCGCGATTTCTCTTCGCCCCGTCGCTACGCTCCGGAATGGAGATTGGGATGAAGAACAAAAGAGAGGTTTTGCTGAAGCTGTTTGTTTCCACGCTCTATCTCAGCGCCTTTACCTTCGGGGGCGGCTATGTGATCGTGACGCTGATGAAAAAGAAGTTTGTGGACGAGTATCACTGGATCGAGGAAAACGAGATGCTGGATCTGATCGCCATCGCCCAGTCCGCGCCCGGGGCCATCGCGGTAAACGGAGCCATCGTGGTGGGGTATAAGCTGGCGGGGATGATCGGAGCGCTTACGGCCATCGTGGCGACGATCATTCCGCCATTTGTCATCATTTCCCTGATCTCCGTTTTTTATAACGCGTTCCGGACCAATTTCATCGTCAGCCAGCTGCTTGAGGGCATGCAGGCGGGCGTGGGCGCGGTGATCGCCGCTGTGGTCTGGGAGATGGGAGCTGGCGTGGTCCACGGAAAGAGTCCCATATCCATCGGGATCATGATCGCCGCGTTTGCGGCCACCTGCTTCTTTGGAGTAAACGTGGTTTATGTGGTTATCGTCTGCGCGCTGTTCGGCGTTGTCCGCACGCTGGCGCAGAAGAAGAAAGAGAGGGCAGAGGGATGATCCTTTTTCAGCTGTTTTTAAGCTTCCTTCAGATCGGCCTGTTCAGCTTCGGCGGCGGCTATGCGGCCATGCCCCTGATCCAGGAACAGATCGTGGAGATCCACGGATGGCTCAGCATGAGCGAATTCACCGACCTGATCACCATTTCCCAGATGACGCCCGGCCCGATCGCCATTAACTCCGCCACCTTTGTGGGCATCAAAATCGCCGGCATTCCCGGCGCGCTCATCGCGACCGCGGGCTGCATCCTGCCCTCCTGCATCATTGTGACCCTGATCGCCCGCCTGTACCTGAAATACCGGAACATGGACGTGCTCCAGGGCGTCCTGAATTCCCTGCGCCCCGCTGTGGTGGCCATGATCGCCTCCGCCGGGATCTCCATCCTCATTACGGCGCTCTGGGGAAACGAGGCCGTGATCGACTTCGCCAGGACCAACTGGTGGATGGCGGCCATTTTCGTCCTCTGCTTTCTCCTGCTGAAAAAAGCGAAGATGAATCCCATTCTCGTCATGGTCCTCGCGGGCGTCATGAAGCTGGCGGTTTCCCTGATCCCATGAACCGCTGGATGCGGGCTGGGGCCGGATGCGGACTGACCGGCACGGAAAGGAACCGGGGGCGGAGCGCAGGTAATCCTGTGCTCCGCCCCCATGTCCCATGCGGAAAGCCTTCGTCCTTTGTTAAGCCAGTGCCGCGCCCAGTGCATGGCACGCCGAGATAGCCTCATCATCCGGAGCTCCGTTGCAGATCACGCTATCGCAGACGAGATTGGCCCCGTCCTCGCTGCAGCGTTCCTCCCAGCTGCGCATCCATTCTCCATCGCCCCAGCCATAGGAACCAAACAGGGCGATGTTTTTTCCGCGAAGGCTTCCTTCGCAGGCGGTGAACATCGGCTCAAACTCGCTTTCCTCCAACTGCTCCGATCCCATGGAAGGGCAGCCGAAGGCGATGGCGTCATAGCTGCCGACCTGGTCTGCCGAAAACTCGGAGGCGGCAAGCAGGGTTACTTCCGCTCCCTTTCCTTTGGCGCCTTCTGCGGCGGCACAGGCCATGGCTTCGGTATTGCCGGTACCGCTCCAATAAACAACTGCAATTTTACTCATAATACAACCTTCCTTTCCGGTTTATTTTATTTAGAAACATCAACCAGCTACCGTAAGCTGTTCGATGGATTTCCCCTGTTTCCACTGCTGAAAATAAATTTTGCTGCACAGATCGTATTTTTCAAAAATGCTTTTTGCTTCCTGCTCATTTCCGTATACCTTCCAGCAGCCCAGGCATTTGTAGTTACAGGCTCTGTTGCGGATGAATCCCAGAACGTCCT
>DWUW01000110.1 GCA_019120525.1 Candidatus Eisenbergiella stercorigallinarum
GACCGACGGATTTTCCATAATCGCCCTGATTTCCTTCAGGGGAATATCAAATTCACGGAAAAACAATATCTGTCGTAATGTTTCCAATGCCTTATCGTCATAAAGCCGGTATCCCGCCTTACTCTTTCCGCTTGTCTCCCCCGCCGGATTGTGTTAGTATGGTTCTGACTAAGAGGATAGACGTTGGGAACGTGCCCGCCGGCCCGTTTTTCAACCGGAGCGAAAACCGCTCCGAACTGGGAGGAATTATGGAAACACTGAAAAAATTTATCCGCTACTATTCGCCTTATAAGGTCGTTTTCTTTCTGGACCTGCTCTGCGCGACCGTCATCAGCGTGGTGGATCTGGTTTATCCGCAGCTTCTGCGCAGTCTGACCGGGACGCTTTTCACCCGGGATGGCCAGACGATTTTAAACGCGCTTCTGCCCATCGCCATCGGCCTTTTTCTCATGTATCTCCTGCAAAGCCTGTGTAAATACTATGTCAGCTATCAGGGACACATGATGGGCGCGAACATGGAACGGGATATGCGCCAGCAGCTTTTTGACCATTATGAAAAGCTTTCCTTTTCCTATTACGATCAGAACAATTCCGGTCAGATGATGAGCAAGCTGGTCTCCGATCTGTTCGATATCGCGGAGTTCGCCCACCACGGCCCGGAGAACCTGTTCATTTCTCTGATCAAGGTGGTCGGTTCCTTCATATTCCTTTTCCTCATCAACTGGCGGCTCGCCATTCCCATGGCCGTTCTGGTGGTGTGCATGTTTGTTTTCTCCTTAAGCCAGAATCAGAGAATGCAGCTCACCTTCATGGATAACCGGAAAAAAATCGGCGACGTCAACGCCAGCCTGCAGGATACCCTGGCGGGCATCCGCGTGGTACAGTCCTTTGCCAATGAGGATGTGGAACGGGAAAAATTCCGGAAAAGCAATCACGGTTTCCTGCTTTCCAAGGACGCCAACTATAAATGCATGGGAAGCTTCATGGGCTGGAACCTGTTTTTCCAGGGCATGATGTATCTCGTCACCCTGGTATTCGGCGGATATCTGATCGCCAAAGGGCAGATGCAGGTCGGAGACCTCGCCATGTATGCCCTTTATATTGGAATTTTCATCAGTCCGATTCAGATCCTGGTGGAACTGACGGAAATGATTCAGAAGGGCATGTCCGGCTTCCGGCGTTTTATCGCCGTCATGGAAACGGATCCTGACATCGAGGATGCGCCTGACGCCCGGCCGCTTGCGGACGTGAAGGGACATGTTTCCTATGAAAATGTCTCCTTCCATTACAGCGACGACGACACGCCGGTGCTTACCAACGTTTCCTTCCAGATCCCGGCTGGAAAATCCATTGCTCTGGTAGGCCCCTCCGGAAGCGGAAAGACCACCATCTGCAATCTTCTGCCCCGTTTTTATGACGTGACCGGCGGACGGATCACCATCGACGGGCAGGATGTGCGCACCCTGACCCTGCAGTCCCTGCGCCGTCAGATCGGCGTCGTTCAGCAGGATGTCTACCTGTTCTGCGGCACTGTCCGGGAAAACATCGCCTACGGCAAGCCCGGCGCTTCCATGGAGGAAATCATCGACGCCGCCAAAAAAGCCAACATACACGACTTCATCCAGTCCCTTCCCGACGGCTATGACACCTTTGTGGGAGAACGGGGAACCAGGCTCTCCGGCGGCCAGAAGCAGCGCATTTCCATCGCCCGCGTATTCCTGAAGAATCCGCCCATCCTGATTCTGGACGAAGCCACCAGCGCCCTGGACAATGAAAGCGAACGCTGGATTCAGCAGAGCCTGGACGTGCTCGCCAAAGACCGCACCACCATCACCATCGCCCACCGGCTCTCCACCATCCACGGAGCGGATGAGATCCTGGTCATCGCGGACAACGGCATTGCCGAACGCGGCACCCACGAGGAATTGATTCGGAAAAAGGGCATTTACGCGCATTATTATGAAATGCAGTTTCAATGAACCGCCTCGCTGCAGAAGGGAGATTTTTATGGCAGCTCTCAGAAAAATGCTTGGAGATATGAACGGCAGCGCGGCCACATCCCTGATGCGCCTCATCGAGACGCAGAGCAGGGAAACGCTCACCCGCTGGGCGGCCGCCCATGCAAAGGAACGGTATCTTCCTCTGCTTAAAGAAGAACCTGAAATCTTTCCTCAGATGGAACGGACCATTTCCGCCGTGGAAGGCTTTCTGAACGGGGAAATAACGTTAAAGGAATTAAAACCGGTCCTTGCCGGTGCGCGAAGCGCGGTGAAAGAGCTCGCCGACAGCCGCACGGCCGATCCCGTCGCTCTCGCGGCGGCACGGGCCGTCTCCACCGCCTGCGCTGCGGCGCAGACGCCCACCAACGCCTTCGGCTTCCTGCTCTACGGGGCCGCTGCCTGCGCCTACCACAGCGCAGGCCTCTCAGAAGCCGCGTCCACCTATGACCGGCTGGCGGAGGAAGAGCTGCAGCGGGCGCTTCTGTCCCTGCAGGCGATTTTAGTACCGGACGAGCCCCATCCCGTTTCCATCCGCTGGAGCTGCTGAGCTTCCGGCAGAAAACTTTTGTCATCCGCTCTTTTTTCCTGTAAAATAAAACTATCATGAAACCCGCAGGCAACGACCGGAGATTCCCGCAGGCAGGGGCGATCTCTGACACAAAATGCCGCCTTACGGCGGCGGAATAGGAGGGGTTTATGGCAAAATACCGTTGCAGCGTATGTGGCTATATTTATGATGAGGAAACGGAAGGCATCCCGTTTTCCGAACTGAAGGAGTGTCCCGTCTGTCATCAGAGCGCGGACAAGTTCACGCTCTGGCAGGAGGAGACGGACATAAAAAAACAGCCCGCAAAAGAGCTGAAGCTGGATTATCCGAAGGAATTCGTCCGTCAGGATCCCTCCTGCCGGTACATGAAGGAGATCCATGAAATGGCCGTGACGGGAAAGAGCATCTCCGCGGCCATGGGAACCGCGCTTCCCATGCCGGACTGGGACGATATTCTCATCCTTGGCGCTCAGCTGGATCCCATGCCTCTGGATGAGGACGCCGAGGTGCGCACCACCACCGTGATCGGCCCGCGCGCCGCGAAGCCGCTCATTCTGGAAAATCCGGTGTATATCTCACACATGTCTTTCGGCGCGCTTTCCAGAGAGGCCAAGGTGTCCCTGGCCCGCGGCTCCGCCATGGCATACAGCGCCATGTGCTCCGGAGAAGGCGGGATCCTTCCGGAGGAAATGCAGGCCGCGGACAAATATATCTTTGAATACGTGGGAAATCTCTACAGCGTGACGCCGGAAAATCTTCGGAACGCGGACGCCATTGAGATCAAGATCGGGCAGGGCACCAAGCCCGGCATGGGAGGCCATCTGCCCGGAGAAAAGGTGACGGAGGAGATCAGCCGGATCCGGAACAAACCCATGGGTAAGGATGTGATCGCTCCCTCCCGCTTTCCCGGCATTGAGACAAAGGAAGATATGAAGGCCCTCGTCAGCCAGCTTCGGATGGCCTCGGGGGGACGCCCCATCGGCATCAAGATCGCCGCAGGACGGATTGAAAAGGATCTGGCCTTCTGCGCTTACGCGGAGCCGGATTTCGTCACCATCGACGGACGCGGCGGGGCGACGGGTTCTTCTCCCCAGCTTCTTCGTGACTCCGCCAGCGTCCCCACCATCTACGCCCTGCACCGCGCCAGAAAGTATCTGGACAGCATCGGCTCTGACATCAGCCTGATCATCACCGGCGGGCTGCGGGTCTCCTCCGATTTCGCCAAAGCCATCGCCATGGGCGCGGACGCCGTTGCCGTGGCGAGCGCTCCGCTGATCGCCATGGCCTGTCAGCAGTATAAGATCTGCGGGACCGGCATGTGCCCCATGGGAATTGCCACCCAGGATGAGGAGCTTCGCGCCCGCCTGAACCAGGACGCCGCGGCGGCACGGGTCGCCAACTTCCTGAACGTCTCTCTCTCAGAACTTAAAATGTTCGCCCGGATCACCGGACACGCCGACCTGCATGAGCTGTCTGTGGACGACCTGTGCACCGTCAGCCGGGAGATCAGCGAATTCACGGACATACCGCACGCATGACGTGGAAAGGCTTCCGCCGGGCTTGCGGCAGTATCCATTCCGGCCAGGCGGCGGCAGAGAAAACGGCTGCCGTCCGGCCGGCGGCAGGAGCGGTTTACAGCTGCAGAACTTCCCTGATCTTTTCCGCAAGCAGGCAGGCGATGGCTTCATTTCCCTTATCTGAAGGGTGAAGACCGTCGTAGGTATAGTCAGCGGCCTCCGGCGGATAAGGGTAATCATCGTTTACATAATCGACCGGAAGGTCAATGTAGGCGGGCCAGGGAAGCTCGCGGTAGCCCTCCGCCGTTTTTACCCGTTTAAAGCGCACTGCCGTTTCCGGCGCAAAGCTGGAAAGGCCGTGCAGATCCAGGAAGGGGATCCCTGCGCTCTCACAGGCATTCCGGATCCCTTCCGCTATGTCGCACAGCATCTGCCCCTGATCCGGCGCGTAGCTTCCGCGCGCATGGTTCAGCGGATCCAGGATATATACGAAATCTCCTCTTTCCACCGGATTCATTACAATGATCTTCCCTTCCGGGCCGGCCTGCCTGATATGCTCCAGAATAACGGAAAGGTTTCCCAGAATGGAGCCTTCTTTCTTCGCTTCAAAATCCTCCTGCGTTCCCAGAGGAATGCCTCTGTGCCAGTCGTTCGTTCCCAGAAGGACCGTATACAGATCCGCTTCAGGAAATTTCTCCTCCAGCCAGTCCGGCGTTGCCGACCCGTTTTTCCCCAGATTGACCACGGAAAAAGCCCCCGTTTTTCTGCAGGTTCTGCTGATATATCCTTCCGTCACACGATACCCGGTCTCCTCCGGATGATCGTTCAGATAGGTGAAGGAATCCCCGATCGCGCACCAGCGGAGCAGCTCCTTTCCCCCATTGCCCGATTTTTTCTGATTCATGTCAAACTCCTTTCCCGCTGCCGGATATCCTCGCCGATATCCGTCCCTTTTATAGAACCTTGCGGCCGTGAAAGCCTTGCCTGGCCGATGTCGATACAGGCGTGCATGCAGGCATGCCCGTCTGTATCGCCGCCGTCCAGGGCTTTCACAAAAAGGGGCTCCGTTTCCGGAACCCCTGATCAATCAGACTCATTATGCGATTTTGGACTTCGCGATCTCAGCCAGCGCCGCAAAACCTTCCGCGTCGTTCACTGCCATCTCAGCCAGCATCTTTCTGTTGATATCCACCTCAGCCAGCTTCAGGCCATGCATGAACTTGCTGTAGGACAGGCCGTTCAGTCTGGCCGCAGCGTTGATACGGGCGATCCAGAGCTGTCTGAACTGACG
>DWUW01000111.1 GCA_019120525.1 Candidatus Eisenbergiella stercorigallinarum
CAACGTGAGCAGGATCCTGCGGCAGTACGGCTGTGAGGTGACGGCGACAGGATTCCTGGGAGGATTTTCGGGAGAGTGGATCGAAAAGGAACTGCTTCGGACCGGGATGCGGTGTGAGTTCGTTCCGATCGGCCAGGAAACCAGAAGCAGCATGAATGTGGTGGCGGACAACGGATATGTGACGGAGATCCTGGAACCCGGGCCGGAGATCACGGAAAAGGAGCTGGAAGCATTTTTTGTCCGTTTTGACCGGCTCCTTGCGGACTGCGGCATCGTGGTGCTGTCCGGAAGCGTTCCGCGGGGCGTGCCGGAGGATATCTACGCCCGGCTGATCCGCCGTGCGCAGGCGCAGGGAAAAGAGACGGTGCTGGATACCAGCGGGGAATTCCTGCGGGAGGGGATCAAAGCGGCGCCTACGGTGATCAAGCCCAACCGGAAGGAGATGGAGTATGTGATCGGCCACCGGCTGAACGGACGGGAGGGTCTGATGGAAGCGGCGGCTTATCTGCGCGGGAACGGCGTCCACCTGGCGGCGGTTTCCCTGGGGAACAGAGGGCTTCTGATGGCAGGAGAGGAAGGGCTTTTTTATGCCAGACCTCCAAGGGTGAGGACGCTGAACACCGTGGGCTGCGGCGACTGCGTGGTGGCTTCCCTGGTGATGTCCAGGATCGCGGACGCAGGGGAAGAGGAGATGCTGCGTCGGGCAGTGGCCCTTTCCGCGGCAAGCGCATCCTGCCTGGAAAGCGGCCGTGTGCCGATGGAACTGGCGGAGGAGCTGTACGGACAGGTCACGGTGGAGCGGCTGGAGCTTCCGGAAGGGGAGGGATTATAGTTTTTCTTATGGAGGAAAAAAGATGATTTACAGAGATTTTCAGGACATGAAGCTTTCCGGGCTGGGCATGGGCGCGATGCGCCTTCCGGTCATCGACGGGGACGATTCCAGAATTGATGAAACGAAAACGCAGGTCATGGTGGATTACGCCATGGAGCAGGGCGTGAATTATTACGATACGGCCTGGGGCTATCACGACGGTCATTCCGAAACCGTGATGGGAAAGGCGCTGAGCCGTTATCCGAGGGAGAGCTATTTCCTTGCAACCAAATTCCCGGGCTACGACCTTTCCAATATGGGCAGGGTGGAGGAAATCTTTGAAAAGCAGCTGGAAAAATGCGGGGTGGAATACTTCGACTTTTACCTGTTCCACAATGTCTGCGAGATGAACATAGACGCATATCTGGATGAAAAATACGGGATCCATGAATATCTGATGAAGCAGAAGGCGGCCGGAAGGATCCGGCATCTGGGCTTTTCCGCCCATGGGAATCTGGACGTGATGAAGCGTTTTCTTGACGCCTATGGCAAGGATATGGAATTCTGTCAGATCCAGCTGAATTTCCTGGACTGGACGTTTCAGGGCGCGAAGGAGAAGGCGGAGCTTCTCAAAGAATGGAATATCCCGGTATGGGTGATGGAGCCTCTGCGCGGCGGAAAGCTCGCGAAGCTGGCGGACGAAGATGAGAAGGCGTTAAAGGCGCTCCGACCGGAAGAAAGCATTCCCGCATGGGCCTTTCGTTTCCTGCAGTCCGTTCCCGGCGTGACCATGGTGCTTTCCGGTATGTCCAGCCTGCAGCAGATGCAGGAGAACATCCGCACCTTCGCGGAGGATAAGCCCCTGAATGAAAAGGAAAGGAACACCCTTCTTCAGATCGCGGACGGGATGGTGAAGAAAATCGTGCTTCCCTGCACGGCCTGTCATTACTGCACCAGCCACTGCCCGCAGGGCCTGCCCATCCCGGAGCTCCTCGCCCTGTACAATGAACACTGCTTCACGGAGGGCGGCTTCATCGCGCCGATGGCCCTCGCCGCCTACCCGGAGGAAAAACGGCCAAACGCCTGCATCGGCTGCAGAAGCTGTGAGGCGGTCTGCCCGCAGCAGATCAAGATTTCGGAGGCGATGGCGGATTTTTCGCAGAAGCTGGGAATGTAATACAGAAACGAAAAAAGAAAATGGATACCTGGTAAGAACAGCCCCGGCTCCGGAATGTGGATGGCTGGGGCTGTTTTTAATTGATGGGAGAAACGGTTAGAAACAGGATTTGCGGGAGGTATCGGAGGATGGGAAAAACATTTGAAGAAATGCAGGAGATGTATCGGGAAGTGGTGAGACGTTTCAACAAAATCGAACTGCGGGAATGGAATGCTCAGGGCGCAATGATTGAGCTGTCCAAACAGGTTGGGGAACTGGCAAAGCAGGTAATGATTAAGGAAAAGTATTATGCTCTCACGGATGAGGTTCCGGATGTGGATGAACGTCTGGGAAATGAGATGGCGGATGTGATTGCTCAAGTGATGAGACTGGCTGACTGTTATCAGATTGATCTGGAGAGGGCATTCCTTTCAGCACGAGAGGATGAAAACCAGTATCTGATATCAAGAGGAGTCTGAAAAGGAGGCGGTCAGTCTTTTATGAATTTCGTCCGCCTGTGGCGGCAGAAGGAGAGAAAACATGGACTGCGTTTTTTGCAAAATCATATCCGGAGAACTGCCGGGGAAAATTG
>DWUW01000010.1 GCA_019120525.1 Candidatus Eisenbergiella stercorigallinarum
GAAGGCGGTTGTGGAGGAGTTCAATCCCGGATTCACTCCTGACAACAAGTATGTGGAGATCCTTGACATCGTGAAGTCCGTTGTGGACACCGTAGATATCATGGATGCGAAGATCCTGGTATCCGGCGGCCGCGGCGTTGGAAGTCCGGAGAACTTCAAGCTTCTGGACGATCTGGCAGAGGCTGTCGGCGGAACCGTGAGCTGCTCCCGTGCCGTTGTTGACGCGGGCTGGAAGCCGAAGGATCTGCAGGTAGGACAGACCGGCAAGACCGTACGCCCGAACGTTTACTTCGCGATCGGTATTTCCGGAGCCATCCAGCACCTGGCTGGTATGGAGGAATCCGACCTGATCATCGCCATCAACAAGGACGAGACCGCTCCCATCTTCGATGTGGCTGATTACGGAATCGTAGGCGACCTGAACAAGATCGTTCCTCTTCTGACCCAGCAGATCAAGGCTGCAAAGGCACAGGCAAAATAAAGAAAAAACAGAAATAGGGAAGGGACGCTGCCGGAAAGCGGAATATGCCGCAGGGCGGCGTCTTTTCTTTGTGTGCTGGACGGCAGATGCTGCCTGACGGGAGGTAAGGATGAGTGATTTTGTATTAAGCTGCTGCTCCACAGCGGATCTGACAGCGGAGCATTTTCAGCAGAGAGGGATTTCCTATATCTGCTTCCACTATGAGCTGGACGGAAAGGAATATCCCGACGACTGCGGAAAAACCATGGATTTTGAAACCTTTTACCAGGCGATGACAGACGGAGCGGACACAAAAACCTCCCAGGTAAATACCGGAGAGTTTGAAGCCTATTTTGAACCCTTCCTGAAGGAAGGGAAGGATATCGTGCATGTCTGCCTGTCCTCCGGTATTTCCGGCGTGATCAATTCGGCGAATGTGGCGAAGGCGGAGCTGGAGGAAAGATATCCGGAACGGAAGATCTACGTGGTGGATTCCCTTGGCGCTTCCTCCGGCTACGGCCTTCTGATGGACCGGCTGGCTGATCTGCGGGATCAGGGGATGAGCGCGAAGGAGGTTTACGAGTGGGCCCTGGAGCACCGGCTGAACGTGCACCACTGGTTTTTCTCCACGGATCTGAAATTCTATGTGAAGGGCGGAAGGATCTCCAAAACCTCCGGCTTCGTGGGCGGCATGCTGGGGATCTGTCCCCTTCTGAACATGGACGATCAGGGAAGGCTGATCCCCCGTTCCAAGATCCGCACCAAACGGAAGGTGATCCAGGCCATCGTAGACCGCATGGAAGAAAATGCGGACGGCGGCAGGGAGTATTCCGGAAAGTGCTACATTTCCCAGTCCGCCTGCGTGGAGGACGCGAAGGAGGTGGCCCGCCTGGTGGAGGAACGTTTCCCGAAGCTTGATGGAAAGGTGGAGATCAACTACGTGGGAACTACCATCGGAAGCCATACCGGACCGGGAACCGTCGCCCTGTTTTTCTGGGGAAGGAAAAGAGAGGCGTAGTGCCTGACATCCCGGGCCTTCAGGCGGCCCGGACAGGGAGAAAATATGTCAAAAAACAAGGAAATCAAGACCAATGCCATGCGCATTCTGGACCGTATGAAAATCCCTTACTCGCATTATACTTATGAGTGTGAGGAATTTACGGACGGCGTGCAGGTGGCGGATCTGCTGGGCCTGCCCCATGAGAAGGTCTATAAAACGCTGGTGGTTCAGGGCGCGTCCAGAGAATACTTTGTCTTCGTCATTCCCATCGAGGCGGAGCTGGATCTGAAGAAGGCGGCCCGTACGGTGGGAGAAAAATCCGTCGCAATGATCCATGTGAAGGACATCAACGCCGTAACAGGCTATATCCGCGGCGGCTGCACGGCGGTCGGCATGAAGAAGCAGTACCGCACCGTGATCGATGAAAGCGCGCAGGATCTTCCCTCCATGATCGTCAGCGGAGGCAGGATCGGCTCTCAGATCGAGCTGTCCCCGCAGGATCTTGCGAAGGCTTCCGGCGCGGAGTTCTCGGACGTGCTCGCGTAAGCGCTTTCAGCGCAGAGTTTGCGGGCGGACGCTCCCGCACAGGGGCGCGGAATGCAGGTGCGGCAGAAGCGGGAAAAGGGGGAAGGGAAAACGGAATGGGAAACAGCAGAACAGGAAAAGGAAAACGGACCGGCGGGAAGAGAGCCCGCAGCCGGGCAGGCAGCGCAGAGAAGCGGCTGGCAAAGAAGCTGGACGCCATGTGTCTGCTCATTTCCGGAGCGGTCATCGCCGTTACCGCCTGGCTGGAATATCGCGACCGCCGCAGGAACGGCCCGCGGCCGCTGCGGTGACGTGGGCCGCTCAGAGACTGGAGCGACCGCTGCGGTGACGTGAGCCGCTCAGAGAGCCAGTGCTGCAGCCGCAGTAACGTCGGCAGCACCGTCCGACAGGGACGAATAGAAAACAGGATCGAGGAAACAGCTTTGGAACAGAAGAAAACGATAATGGATTATGATACGGTCAGTCTGGATGATGCCGGGAACGCGGTTGTGATCATCGATCAGACCCTGCTTCCCGGCAGAACGGAGCTGATCCGGCTGAAAACGGCGGAGGAGATCTGGAATGCCATTTATCTGCTGCAGGTCCGCGGGGCTCCGGCCATCGGTGTGTGCGCGGCCTTTGGCATCTATCTTCTTGCAAAATCCTGCAAGGAGGAAAATTATGACAGATTTCTTGCAGAATTCAGAAAGAATAAAGAATATTTGGACTCTTCCCGGCCTACAGCGGTGAATCTTTCCTGGGCGCTGAACCGGATGGAACGGGTGGTGACGGAGCATGCCGGAAGCCCGACAGCAGAGATCGTCGCGCTTCTGAAGAAGGAGGCGGAGGAGATCCGGGACGAGGACATCCGGGTATGCAGAAGGATCGGGGAATATGGACTGACGCTTGTGAAGAAGGGCGACGGTATTCTGACCCACTGCAACGCGGGACAGCTCGCCACCGTCCGTTACGGAACCGCCACCGCGCCCATCTATCTGGGACAGGAGCGTGGATACGGCTTTCATGTATATGCGGATGAGACCAGGCCCCTTCTGCAGGGAGCTAGGCTGACCGCCTATGAGCTTCTTTCCTCCGGGGTGGACGTGACGCTGATCTGCGACAATATGGCGTCCGCCGTGATGAAAAACGGCTGGGTGAACGCCGTATTCGTGGGCTGCGACCGGGTCGCGGCAAACGGCGATACGGCGAACAAGATCGGCACCTCGGGCGTGGCCATACTGGCGGCTCACTACGGGATTCCCTTCTACGTCTGCGCGCCGACCTCGACCATTGATCTTTCCACGCCAACGGGAGCGGATATCCGCATCGAGGAGAGGAAACCGGAAGAGGTGAGCGAAATGTGGTACCGGGAGCGGATGGCCCCGGAGGGCGTGAAGGTGTTCAATCCCGCCTTTGATGTGACGGACCACAGCCTGATCACCGGCATTGTGACCGAGTACGGCGTCCTGCGCGCGCCCTATGAAGAGGCGTTTCGGAAGCTTTTTCTTTAAAAAAAGAAAAAGGGGATGGACTTTTTTCACAAAAAGGAATATAGTGAGGTTCGTCCAGGAGGGGCCATGGCAGAAAATTTAGTCCCCCGAAGAGGTGCCTTGCGAAAATGAAACAGAATCAGTCTACAGAAGTAAAAGCGGCGGAGCGGAATTACCGGATGGACAACCTGAAATGCCTGCTGATCTTTGCAGTGGTTTTCGGGCATATGCTGGAGCTGTTTATGGGAAAGAACGACAGCTTTAAGGTGATCTATCTGGTCATTTATTCCTTTCATATGCCGCTTTTTGCATTCATCTCGGGCATATTCGCCCGGTTCAGCCCGGAGAAGATCCGGAATCACCTGATCTATCCCTATGTGGTTTTTCAGATCCTTTATCTGCTTTTTGCCAACAGCGTGCTGGAAAAGGAGGCGGAGGTGCAGTTCACCACGCCCTACTGGCTTTTGTGGTATCTGTTTGCCAGCATCGCCTGGAATCTCCTGCTTCCGCTGGTGCAGGGGAGCGGCTTTACCTGGAAGAAGAAGGCGGCGGTGCTTTCCGCTGCGTTTCTTGCCTGCATTCTGATCGGCTTTGACAACAAGGCGGGATATTATCTTTCCTTTTCCCGGATCGTGGAGTTTTTTCCCTATTTTCTGCTGGGGGTATATTATCGGGAATGGTCGGACCGGAAGAAAGCGGCAGAACAGCCGGTCAGGCAGTGCGTCAGGCAGCCCGACAGGCTGGCGGGGGCGGAAGACGATGCGGGTCCTGGGGGAGTCTTTCTGGAAGAGAGAATCCGAAAAGCTGCGGCGCGAGCGCTCCTTGCCGTCTGTCTTGGCGTTCTGCTGTGCGCCCTGATCTGTGTGATCGCAGAGAATGTGGATGAGATCAAATACGCCTGGCTGTACGGATCGGTATCTTATGAAACGGGGCATTACAGCTGGCGCTTCCGTCTGCTGTCCATCGGCGCGGCCCTTTTGTGGCTGGTCTTTTTCCTGACGGCAATTCCGATGCGGAAGCTCCCGCTTCTGTCCCATATCGGCGCCAATACCATGCCGGTCTATCTGCTCCATGGCTTTCTCATCAAGCTGATGAGCAAGACCCGGCTGTTCAATGAGATTGAGAATGACCTGTTCACCGGACTTCTGATCAGCGCCTTTCTGGTGGTCTTCCTTTCCTGGCGGCCGCTGGTGCGGCTTCTGTCGCCGCTCATGAGGTGGGAGGGGAGTTTGCTGCCGGTTCGAAAGGATGTCGGCGGGAATTCAGGGAAAAGCGCTTTTCGGGGAATTGTGGAGGAGATCTTACATAGCCGGTCAGAACGTCGGAACGGAATGAAAAGGGGGACTATGGGCAGGAAAATGAATCTGAGATAACCCCACGATGAAGCCATTAGACTGACGGATAGCCCGCAAAACCGCGGATGCAATGTTCCTGTCAGAGAAGTGGGTCCGAGGGGAATTAACAGGAGAGCAGATGAAGCAGGAGTTGCTTGTTCTCCATCAGAAGATCGCGGCGGAGGAGAAACGAGGATAAT
>DWUW01000112.1 GCA_019120525.1 Candidatus Eisenbergiella stercorigallinarum
CAAGCAGAGCGTTTCTCTTGATGGCGTTGTAGATGTCGGGCTCGGAATCCTTGTCCAGGTCGATAACCTTCGCGTAGCAGCCACCCTCGAAGTTGAACACGCCGTTGTCGTCCCAGCCGTGCTCGTCGTCACCAATCAGCAGACGCTTGGGATCGGTGGAAAGGGTGGTCTTGCCGGTTCCGGAAAGTCCGAAGAAGATGGCGGTGTTCTCGCCGTTCATATCGGTGTTCGCGGAGCAGTGCATGGAGGCGATACCCTTCAGAGGCAGATAGTAGTTCATCATGGAGAACATACCCTTCTTCATCTCTCCGCCATACCAGGTGTTCAGGATAACCTGCTCGCGGCTGGTGATGTTGAAGACAACTGCCGTCTCGGAGTTCAGTCCCAGCTCCTTGTAGTTCTCAACCTTCGCCTTGGAAGCGTTGTAAACAACGAAGTCAGGCTCAAAATTCGCAAGCTCTTCCTCGGAAGGCTGGATGAACATGTTCTTTACGAAATGTGCCTGCCAGGCCACTTCCATGATGAAACGGATCGCCATGCGGGTGTCCTTGTTGGCGCCGCAGAAAGCGTCCACAACATACAGCTTCTTGTTGGAGAGCTCCTTCAGGGCGATATCCTTTACCACCTTCCAGGTCTCTTCGGAAGCGGGATGGTTGTCGTTCTTGTACTCGTCGGAGGTCCACCATACGGTGTCCTTGGAGTTCTCATCCATAACGATGAATTTGTCTTTGGGGGAACGTCCCGTATAGATACCGGTCATAACGTTCACTGCTCCCAGCTCGCTGACCTGTCCTTTTTCATATCCCTCAAGACCGGGCTTGGTTTCTTCTTCAAACAGCATCTCGTAGGAAGGATTATGAACCACTTCCACGGTTCCGGTGATGCCATACCTGCTTAAATCGATCGCTGCCATCTTGCCTCATACCTCTCTTCTTAAAAATTTTGTGTTATGGAAAAAGCGGAAATTCCCGCATTTTTTCCCTGTCCATACTAATTATACATAATAACTCAATTAAATCAATAAAATAAAGCTAAATTTTTTGTCAGATGCAGAATGCGGCGTACTTTTCCCGGGATTAGGAAATACTGCGGTTGATTCCTTTTCCCATATCAGCCCCCTGTTTGATACCCGACAGGATGCTCCGATACGGTTCAAAATGAGAATCTGCATTGTACAACCGTACAAAAAGTACGGTTCAGAATAGCATTTTCCGGAATTGGATCCGTAAAAAATGAATTTTTGTACGGTTAAAAAGCTATTTCTTCATTTTTCAACCGTATATGAGCGAAAAAGTTCTATGGAAGACTCTGCGGAGTCCTTCCGTCCCTGTACAATTGAAAAACGGAAAAAGGAATCGGCCTCAATACGGAACAGATTCGTGTATTTTTCAGCGGATTTTGATGAAATGATTACATTAAAATGCACGAATATTTTTACTTTTATAACACCATATAACACGAAACGGGCCTGAAGCGCATTCCCGCAGGCACACGCTCCAGGCTCATTTATTGCCGGACCCGGCTTTTCCCAAAATCCGCTTTCCCGTCATCCGGCGCTTCTCTTTTTCACTGGATTCAGCCTGTTTTACGAAATCCGGTACACCTTCACTCCGAATTTTTCCACGACCACGGTTCCTTCCTCTGTTTCTCCGCAGGTCAGCTCCCGCATGGGCCGCTTCAGCGCGATCTGCGCGGGCTCATGCTGATAGTTGAGCACGAACAGCCAGGCCGCGTCCTCTCCGGCGGCCTCGCCCGCGGCTGCCGCGCCGCCTGCGGCTCCGTTTTCCATCACCGGCTTTCTTCTCACCGCGATCTCACAGCCTTCCGGCACATCGAGCAGCTCCGCATAAGGCTGTGCCGCTCCAAGTCTTCTCAGGAAAGCCTTCGCGGCCTCCAGGCTGAACGCGCCGCCGAAATAGTATGCCTCTCCCTTTCCGAAGCGGTTGCGGATCAGGGCGGGTTCTCCCGCGTAATAGCTGTTTTCAAAGGCAGCGAGCACCTCGGCGTTTTCCCCGACGGGCGCGAGGATATCGTTGAATACGGCGGCTTCGATCCTTTCGCCGTCCCAGCCCGCGTAAACCTTTCCCTCGTCCGGAGCGACAAAGCTGTATTCCGGGATATCCGTTCCGATAAGCTCCGCCGCCAGGCCCGGCAGATAATCCATGACGCATCTGCCGTTTATATCCTTATAGCCGGTCCGGCAGCCCATCACCAGCTTCCCGCCTTCCCGGACGTAGGCTTCCAGAAGGGCCATGCGCTCCTTCGTCAGGATCACCGCGTGGGGATAGAAGAGCACTTCATATTTCCGCAGTTCGGAAAGGTCGGTGCACTCTGTCAGATAGACAAAATCCATCGGCGTATGGGTCAACTGCGCGGCGGCGAACAGATTTTTCAGGCTCTCCCGGTCCACCCTTTCATGCCATTTATCCAACTGGGCGTCCCAGATGTTGTCGTAATCCTTCAGGATACCGACCTTTGCTTCGTAAACGCTTCCGGCGACCTCCTGCAGCCCTTCCAGCTTCTTATGAATGTCCCGAAGCTCCCGGAGCCGCCGGTTCTCCCTGCCGGAATAGTCCAGGATCCCGTGCCAGTAGATTTCCGTACCCACCGTACAGGTGCGCCAGCGGAAGTAGCTCACATAATCCGCGCCGTGGGCGATGGACTGCATGGTCCAGAGCGTCATCTGGCCGGGCCTGGGCGTGGGCGCTTCCATACGGGTGTTCCAGCCGTTCGCGCCGGACTGCTGCTCCATGATGCCGAAGTTGGGGGAAATGGCTCTGGTTTCCGTCAGGTTCCGGCTCCATTTCCGGTCCTTCAGCAGATCCTTTTCACTGTAATCGTCCAGGCAGTAGGCAAAATTCGGATAGGAATCGTAGGTGATGAAATCCAGGCTTTCCTCTGTCATACGATGGTTGTCCAGGTTTCCGAACAGGCCGTTGGTGGTGATGAAATCATCCGGCTTTTTGTACTTCCGGATGATGTCGGCCTGCAGTCCGGCGAACCGGCAGGCGCTGTCGGAAATAAAACGCAGATAATCCAGCACCCGGTGGGGATTGGTGGAATTGCTGATGGTGGTCTGCGGCACATACACCTCGCTCCAGGCGGTATAGGTCTGGTTCCAGAACACCGTGCCCCAGGCCTCGTTCAGCGCCTCGATGGTGCCATATTTTTTCTTCAGAAATTCCCGGAAGGCGGCCGTATCGCTGTCCGAATAAAATTCCGAGGTCTCGCAGTTTAACTCGTTGTCGATCTGCCAGCCGATCACGCAGGGGCGGGGGCCGTAATGGGACGCGGACTTTTCCGTGATGTTCGCCGCGAAGCGCTGATAGATGGGGGAATTATAGTTATAATGCCTTCTCGACCCGTGCCGGTACAGGGTTCCGTCCATCCTCGCGTTCAGGATCTCCGGATATTCCTCCGCAAGCCAGGCGGGCGGCGTGGCCGTGGGCGTGCAGAAGATCACCTTCATGGGCGTCTCCTCCACCACATCCAGGAAGGAGTCAAAAAATTCGTAGGTGTACTCCCCCTCCCTGGGTTCGATCTTGTTCCAGGCAAATTCCGCGATGCGGATGACCCGGATGCCCGCCTCCAGCATCCTGTCCAGATCCTCCCTCCACAGGCTCCTGTCCCAGTGCTCGGGATAATAACAGGTTCCCAGCGTCAGGCTGTTTCCATTGATGATCTCTCTCATGTTCGCTCTCCTTCTTTTTTTAATTCAGGCAGTTCCGTTCCAGACGCCTCCGCGTTCCTTTTACCTCTTCCGGAAGGCCGCCGCGCGGGACAGCACGCTCTCTCCCTCCATCAGGCGAAACCCTGTATGGGTTATGTGTCTGACCTTTTTCCCCTCGATCAGGTCCAGAAGGACACGCACGCACATGGCCCCCTGCTCCTGCGGGAAAAGGGAGATGGTGGTAAGTAACGGGGACACATATTTTCTCGCGTCGATCCCGTCGATGCCCATGACGGAAATCTCCTCCGGCACCCGGAGCCCCTTCTCCTGAAAGCCCCGGATCAGGCCCAGGGAAAATTCATCGTTGAAGCCGACGACGGCGGTGGCATCCAGCTTCCTTTCCAGAAAAAGCCGGGCCGCCAGCTTTCCCTTTCCGAAATAATCCTCGTTCACCAGGTTGATGTCTTCCTCCACCTCTTCCCGGAAGGATAAAAGCCTCGGATCCTCTGCCAGCCTGGGATCCTTCCTGGAAACGGCGATCACCCGGTCCCTTGCGTTTTTCATCCCGCGCTCATACATCCGGGCGAGGAAGGCCGCGGTACGCACATTTCCGCCGTCCGCCGGGTAGGGCGTCCCGAAGGCGACCCTTACGTGTCCGCGCTTTTCCAGCCAGTCCAGCGCCGCTTCCATCACCCGGTAGGTATCCACCTCCACCAGCGGCGCGGTCTGCCTCCCGGCCTGCCCGCCCGTTTTTGGGGAACGCTTCCCCACTCCGGCCACCTCTCCATAGGCGGCGCTCACCACGGGCAGATGGTAGTTTTTTCCGTAATTTTTCAGATAATAGGCAGCGATCACCTCGTCCTGCATGATGATCCCGTCCACCAGCGTATTTCTGATATCGGAAAATTCCACCTTCCCGTTGAACAACACCTGATATCCCCGTTTTGCCGCCTCGTCCAGCATCCCTTTATAGAGCTGGATGTTAAAGGCGTTGTCCACATTTTTGCAGTAAAACAGGATCTGCTTCGTCCGTCTCTTCTGCAGGGAAATGGCCACCGGATTCGGCGCGTAGTCCAGCTCCTCCGCGATCTTCAGGATCCGTTCCTTCTTCTCTTTCGCCACGTAGCCGCTGTTGTTTAACGCCCTGGAGACCACGGAAACGGAGGTTCCCGCCCGCCTGGCGATATCCAGGCGCGTCGCCGTTTTCTTTTCCATCGGTTTTCGCTCCTTCCGACATATCCATTCTATGTGACTGCGCCGTACCGCGCAATCCGCATATATGTGGTCACGCGTCCACATTCAGGGAACAGAGAAGGACCGACGCAGCATCTGCCGCGCCGGTCCCTCTCTGTTCCCTGTTATTTCAGGAAGGGACTGTCCGGCCGCGTGACCGGCCCGTCCCTTCAGGAAGTCATTTCTCAGGCCTTGCCGATGGAACCGAACATTTCCATCTTCTCCTTAACGGTATCCTTGATCGCCTGGGCTCCGGGAGCCAGAATCTTACGGGGATCATAGCCCTTGCCCTGCAGATCCTTGCCCTCTTCGATATACTTTCTGGTAGCAGCCGCGAAAGCGAGCTGGCACTCGGTATTCACGTTGATCTTGGAAACGCCGAGGGAGATCGCCTTCTTGATCATGTCAGCCGGGATTCCGGTACCGCCGTGAAGAACCAGCGGAAGATCTCCGGTAAGCTGCTGGATGGCATCCAGGGTCTCGAAGGAAAGTCCCTTCCAGTTTGCGGGATATTTGCCATGGATGTTGCCGATGCCTGCCGCCAAGAAATCAACGCCCAGGTCAGCTACCATCTTGCACTCCTTGGGATCCGCGCACTCGCCCATTCCGACTACGCCGTCTTCCTCGCCGCCGATGGCTCCAACCTCAGCCTCGATGGAAAGTCCCTTTTCATGGGCAGCCGCAACCAGCTCCTTGGTCTTCTCAACGTTCTCTTCGATCGGATAGTGGGATCCGTCGAACATGATGGAAGAAAATCCGGCTTCGATACACTTGTAGCAGGCGTCATATCCGCCGTGGTCCAGATGCAGGGCAACCGGAACGGTGATGTTCAGCTCTTCCAGCATTCCGTTTACCATTCCTACAACGGTCTTATAGCCGCCCATGTACTTTCCTGCGCCCTCGGAAACGCCGAGGATAACGGGAGAATTCAGCTCCTGAGCCGTCTGAAGGATGGACTTCGTCCACTCCAGGTTGTTGATGTTGAACTGGCCAACCGCATAATGGCCGGCTTTCGCCTTGTCGAGCATTTCTTTTGCAGATACTAACATAGTTCCTCCTGTTCCGCCGCATAAGCGGCTTTCAATCCGGCGAAGCGCGCTCCGCCTTTCTTTCCGGAAATCCGGATGCCGCGGCAGATGTCCGATCCGGCACAGGCTATGCCGATCCGACGTGCTGACGCAGGGATCAAACCTTTTTCCGATGCTATTATACCCCATATTCGCGCAAAAGAAAATATGGAAAGTTAATCTTTTCAAAATCCGATCTCCGGCTACGTTCTCGGGACACGGAAGTGGATGCGGCGCTTCTGGTTCCGGATATCCACCTCGCGATGTTTTCCCCCAAACTCTCCGTCCAGCGTCCACGCCACCTCTTCCTGCGCTTCCATATGAAGGGAAGCGCTCTTGAAGCAGTACATCTGGTCCGTGTCGATCCTGCGGTTCACCAGGTCCGCCAGGATCTGATTCAGCTCCATGGCATTGTTCGGCCTCTTGATGAGGGTTACCTCGAACAGGCCGTCGTCCAGCTCCACATACTTTCCCGTGATCCGCTTAAAGCCTCCCACGGACATGGAGTTGGTTACCATGCCGAAAATGAAATCCCCTTCTATCTCCATTTCTTCAGCCAGCACGCGCATCCGATAGGAGCGGATGGAGGGCAGCCGCTTCATCCCTTCCAGCAGGTAGGCCATATGTCCGAGCACGTTCTTAAACTGCTGCTTCGTCTCATAGGAAACTTCCGTAAACAGGCCGAAGGCAGCGATATAGACAAAGGAATCTTCGTTAAAAGCGCCTATGTCGCAGGGAAACAGCCTCCCCTCCGTCACGACCCTCGCCGCCTGCAGCATGTTTTTGGGAAGGCCCAGGCTGTTGGCGAAATCGTTGGTGCTTCCCGCCGGGATGTAGCCCACGGGAACGATCTTTCCGCTCCGGAGGATGCCGGTCACCACCTCGTCCAGGGTACCGTCCCCGCCGCCCGCGACCACACAGTCGTACCTTCTCGCCTTTTCCTGGGCGGCGCGCACCGCGTCGCCGGCATACTGGGTCGGGTAGACCGTAACCTCATTGCCGCCCTTTACCAGAATATCGATGATATCGCTCAGCCGGCTCTTGATCCTTTCTTTTCCCGCCTTTGGATTATAGATAAAAAGCATCTTTTTCTTCGCCACGAATATACGCCTCCCTTCCGGTCTCCCCCCGGCTGTCGGCGCAGCGCCGACAGAATCGCCGCAATCGCAAAAAGGAGCATGAACCATGCTCCTTTCCATTTATCCAAACGTCTGCTTACGTATCAGCCCTTTTTCCCGCACAGATACTTCGCGATATCTTCTATTGCCATTTCTTCATCCGGGCCGTCCGCGATCACCGTAACCATCTCGCCGGTATCCAGTCCCAGGCTCATCATTCCCATGATGCTCTTGGCATTGACGCGCCGGCCTTCGGATTCCAGATATACGCTGCTGTCATGCTGGCTCGCGACCTGCACGAGCATCGCCACCGGCCTCGCCTCCAGCCCGCTGCTCAACTGAATCCTGACTGCCTTCATTTTCATAATTTCTCCTCCTTTACTGCTCTTTCCGCATTTCCCTGAGCCTGTCCGCAAGCTCGCTCAGCTTCCGAAGCCTGTGGTTTACACCCGATTTCCCCACCGGCGGATCCAGATACCCTCCCAGCTCCCGCAGCGGGGCGTCAGGATTGGCAAGGCGCACTTCCGCCATCTGCCTGAGATTATCCGGGAGATTGGCCAGCCCGTACTTCTGTTTCAGATAGAGAATATCATCCACCTGCCGGGTGGATGCGCTGACCGTTTTGCCGATGTTGGCTGTTTCACAGTTCACTCTTCTGTTTACAGAATTGCGCATTTCTTTTACAATTCTGTAATTTTCAAATGTCATCAGGGAAACATGGGCTTCCACAATGTTCAGGAAGTCCGAAATCCCTGTTCCATCCTTCATATATACGATTCTGTACTTCTTACGCTGTACGGTTCTCGCCTCAACCTGGAAAAGAAGCAGAATGGAACAGATCTGCTCCGCCTGGGCCGGGTTAGCGCAGACAATTTCAAGATGATAGCTCTTTTCCGGATCGCTCATGGAGCCTGCCGCCAGAAACGCCCCTCTTAAAAAAGCCCTCTGACAGCACGCGTTCCTGATGATCAGCGTGCTCACCGGTTCTCTCAGATCACCGGGAACCCCGTCTCCATCCATGAACTTCGCAGCCTGGAGCACCTGGCGGATCTCGTCAGGATTCTCCAGCAGAATGCTGCAGGAAGTGGATCTCCCCGCGGCTTTTTTGGAAAATGTCACATTTACACTAGTATTTATATTAAATGTTTTCTTTAGCAATGTAAAGCATTTTCTGATAACCGTCTCATTTTCGG
>DWUW01000113.1 GCA_019120525.1 Candidatus Eisenbergiella stercorigallinarum
GTTCCAGATGGGAATTCGGCGCAGGCCCGCCGGAGCTGCAGCCGCCGGATACCGCCTCAAGCTCCGCATCCGACAGCTCACCCTCTTTTTCCTGCTGCTCCTTCAGGAAAGCATTCACTTCCTCCGTCTCCGCCTCGCAGCCGTACTTCTTTAAAAATTCCATGATGCGGCCATCCTGCGTCGCCTCCGCGAATTCCAGCTTCATCGCGTCATTTTCCAGCACTTCCTGATACAGTTCCTCGATTGATTTCATGATATCCTCTCCTTTCGCCGCCGGGGGCGGAATAAGCTTTCTGTCTTTATATACGATGCTCCCCCGGTTTTCTCGCGCCTGTCGGCGGATTTTTTTGAAAAAAATGCGCGGGCCGGACAGATGAAGCCCGTCATCTGTCCGGCCCGTTAACCGCTCTGTTCCGGTCAGTCCGCCGTCCGCTTCGGCTTTCTTTCCTAATTTTTCTCTCCCACGATCCGCTTCACGACCTTCAGGCGGGTGAACTCCTCCCTGTCCTTCTCGTCCAGCGCGTTGGTGATGTCCTTCACCAGCACGGTATAGGCGGGAATGGTGATGTTCTTGAGCGCGTTGGCGCGCTTCTGGGTCTTGCGGATGTTCATGGCAAGGCGGTAGGCGGAATTTTCCACCATGGACAGCTTGAGGGTCAGCTCCTTTACCTTCAGGAAGCCCTCCCTTGCCGCGTCCACCGACTCGCTGGAATTATAAAAACCGTAATAGGGAACCTTTTTTTCTTCCTCGTGCTCCACCAGCGGAATCTCCGTGCCCATGATGCTGCGGGTCTTGATCCGCACGCCGTTTTCCACCGGGACCGCCTGGGCGATCTGCTGGACATAGTGGATGCCGGCCTCGATATTGGCCTGCTGCAGCGCCTGATAGGCTTCGGTAAAGGTGCTGTCGATCTGGGTCTGGATGCTTTTCGCCTCCTCAATCAGGTTCATCAGCTCCCGGATCAGGATATTGCGCTTTTTATCCATCAGCTCGTAGCCCTGCCTGGCAAGCGCCAGGGAGTTTTTGGCGAGTATGAGGTTTCCTTTTGTGGGAAATGCGTTCGTATTCATACTGTTCCTCCCTCCGGCTTAATCCTCCTGCATCGCTTCTCCGGCTTCGTAGTACTGATCCAGGATCTTCGTGTCGATCCGGTCCAGCTCCTCCCTGGGCAGCATCCGCAGAAGGCTCCAGCCGATCTCAAGGGTCTGGATGATGGTGCGGTTTTCCTCCTGGCCCTGTCCCACAAAATGCTTTTCAAACATGCGTCCGAATTTCAGGTACTGCTTGTCCAGCGCGGAAAGCTCGTCCTCGCCGATTACGCTGGCAAGGGCTCTGGCGTCTCCCACCTTGGCGTAGGAGGAGAAAAGCTGGTTGGCCACAGCCTGATGGTCCGCTCTGGTATAGCCCTCGCCGATGCCGTCCTTCATCAGACGGGACAGGCTGGGAAGCACGCTGATGGGCGGGTATACGGACTGTCCGTTCAGATCCCGGTCCAGAACGATCTGGCCTTCCGTGATGTATCCGGTCAGGTCCGGGATGGGATGGGTGATATCGTCGTTGGGCATGGTCAGGATCGGGATCTGGGTCACGGAGCCGTTGACGCCCTCCACGATGCCCGCGCGTTCGTAAATGGTCGCGAGTTCGGAATACAGGTAGCCCGGATATCCCTTTCTGGAAGGGATCTCTCCCTTGCTGGAGGATACCTCACGCATGGCTTCCGCGAAGGAGGTCATATCCGTCAGGATGACCAGGATGTGCATCTGTTTTTCAAAGGCCAGGTATTCCGCCGCGGTGAGCGCAACCTTGGGGGTGATCAGACGTTCCACCACCGGGTCGTTCGCCATGTTGAGGAACATCACCACATGGTCCAGAACGCCGCTCTCCGCGAAGGTGGAGCGGAAGTATTCCGCCACGTCGTATTTCACACCCATGGCGGCGAACACGATGGCGAACTGCTCGTCGGAATCCTCTCCCAGGGAGGCCTGGCGCACGATCTGCGCGGCCAGCTGGTCATGGGGAAGTCCGTTTCCGGAAAAGATCGGCAGCTTCTGGCCGCGGATCAGGGTGGTCAGGCCGTCGATGGCCGAGATCCCGGTGCGGATATAGTTTCTGGGATATTCCCTGGACACGGGATTTAAGGGCTTTCCGTTCACGTCCGCATACTTTTCCGCGACCACCTCGCCCAGGTTATCGATGGGGCGGCCGATGCCGTCAAAGGTCCTTCCCAGCAGGTCGGCCGTCAGGCCGATCTCCATGGGCTTTCCGGTCAGCCTGGTATGGGTGTTTTTCAGGGACAGGTTTTCAGTGGACTCGAATACCTGCACCACCGCCTTGTCCTCGTTGATCTCCACGATACGGCCAAGTCTTCTGTCCTTCCCGTCCGCAACGATCTCCACGATTTCATCATAGGCCGCGCCTCTGACGCCCTCCAGCACGACGAAGGGGCCGTTCACGGACTGCAGGCCCAAATATTCTATTGCCATTGTTTTCCTCCAAGCCGAAGCGTTCTTAACGCTGAGGCCGCGCGGAGAAAACGCGAATGCGTTTTCTCCGCTGCGATCATCGCAGTATTGCGACGCTCCGGCGCAATACTGCCGCATGAAGAATGTGCCATCAGGCACATTCTTTATGCAGCCTCCAATCTTCATCTCGTGACGAAAGGGGCTGTTTACAGCCCATAGCAGTTCTTGGCCGGCGTCCTCTGCCAGCTTAGAACTGCTTTTCGTCATGCGTTACGCGCGATCACGTCATCGTAGAATTTGTCAATCGCGGCCCTGTAGCCGTCAAACTTGTCCAGGCGGTCGTTTTCCACGTCGTATTTGATGGAAATGACCTTATCAAAGATCTTGTCCTCCTTGAGGACGGACATGGGCATGCCCATGGAGATCAGCGCTTTGGACTTCGCGTACAGATACAGAATGGTATCCATCATCTTCTTCTGCTTTTCCAGCGGCACGCAGGTATCCTGGGGATGGAAGGCGTTCTGCTGCAGGAAGCCGAGGCGGATGACCCTGGCGATCTCAAGCGTCAGCTTCTGGTCGTCCGGAAGGACATCGTTTCCGATCAGCTTGACGATCTCCATCAGGCTGCTTTCCTGGTTCAGGATGGCCACCAGCTGATTCCTGTCGTCGATGAAATCAGGCCCCACATTGTCCGCGTACCAGCTTGCCAGGTCCGGCAGGTATTCGCTGTAGCTGCTCATCCAGTTGATGGCGGGGAAGTGTCTGGAATAGGCCAGGTTCTTGTCCAGTCCCCAGAAGCAGCGCACAAAACGCTTGGTGTTCTGGGTGACGGGCTCGGAAAAATCGCCTCCCTGGGGGGATACGGCGCCGATAATGGTGACGCTTCCCTCGTTTCCGTTCAGGGTCTTCACCATGCCCGCGCGCTCGTAAAAAGCGGACAGGCGGCTGGCCAGGTAGGCCGGGAAGCCTTCCTCGGCGGGCATTTCCTCCAGACGGCCGGACAGCTCGCGCAGCGCCTCCGCCCAGCGGGAGGTGGAGTCGGCCATGATGGCCACATGGTAGCCCATGTCGCGGTAATATTCCGCAAGGGTCAGCCCGGTATAAATGCTGGCCTCACGGGCCGCGACGGGCATGTTGGAGGTATTGGCGATCAGCACGGTCCGGTCCATCAGGGGATTGCCGGACTTGGGATCGATCAGCTTGGAGAAATCCTCCAGTACCTCGGTCATTTCATTGCCGCGCTCTCCGCAGCCGATGTATACAATGATATCAGCATCCGACCATTTGGCGATGGAATGCTGGGTCATGGTCTTTCCGGTACCGAAGCCGCCGGGGATGGCGGCCGTGCCTCCCTTGGCAATGGGGAACAGGGTGTCCAGGATACGCTGCCCGGTCACCAGAGGACGGGACGCGGGAAAGCGCTTCGTCACCGGGCGGGGCACACGGATGGGCCACTTCTGGATCATGGTCAGGGAAGCGACCGTTTCATCGGGCTGGAATACCGTCACCAGCGTCTCGTCAATGGTATAGCTTCCGTCCGGGACCACGGTCTCCACGGTTCCCGAGATATGAGGGGGCACCATGACCTTATGCACCACGGCCGGGGTCTCCTGCACCTCGGCGATGATGGTCCCGCCGTATACCTGGTCTCCGGGCTTCACGCAGAGCCTGGTCTCCCATTTTTTCTTCCGATCCAGGGAGTCCATGGAAAAGCCTCTGTCGATATAGGCGCCGGATCTTTCCGCGATCTCGGCAAGAGGCCGCTCGATGCCGTCAAAAATATTCGTGATGATGCCGGGAGCAAGGGTCACCGAAAGGGTGGCTCCCGTGGGGTAGATGGTTTCGCCGGGCTTCAGGCCGGAGGTCTCTTCAAAAACCTGGATCGTGGCCATTTCGCTGTTTAAGCGGATCACTTCGCCCACCAGCTTTTCTTCTCCCACATAAACCATTTCGCCCATCTTCAGGTCCGTCTCGCCCTTGATGGTGACAAGCGGTCCGTTGATGCCGTAGATTCTGGCTGTTCTTTCCATGGGAAGATCTCCTCCTTTCTCTTATATATGAAATACGAAGCCTTCTGCCGCTTCTTTTACTTTTGTTTCAAAGGACTGGTCGATGAGGATGCCGCGGGAACGGATCACCGCGCGGATCCCGCCGCCGAAGCCGTATTTGCTCACCATGACCGTGGTGTTCGCCGCGGCCGCGATGGAATTTTTCTTATCGATGTCCGCAGGATCGATGTAGATCTGGATCTCGTCGTCCCCGGCGAATTCCTTTGCCGCGCGCACCTGGGCGATCAGGTATCTCTCATAATCCCCGGTCCCCATGTAGCGCTCCAGCTTTCCTTTCACCTCGGCAAAGATCTTTTCCGTCAGCTCCTTCTGCAGGCGGCCCGTCTCCTCGCGGATCTCCATCTGCCGGCGCGCCACCTCGGCGTTTTTCTGCTTCTCCAGGCTCTCTTCCTTCAGCTTCAGGGAAAGCTCCGCCTTGCGGGCGGCGTTTTCCTTATAATCCGCAAAAACCTTTTCCAGGCCGTTTTCATATTCTTCCAGCGCCTGCGCGTTTTCCTCGTTTACCTTCTGCGTCGTCACATCCATAAAATGCTTCAACTTTTCTTCCGTCGTCATACATGACCTCCATACTAAAGCTTAATTCCGATCGCCTCATTCACATAGGATGTGATGAAATCCGGGGCACGGCCGGTGCCGTGCCTGTCCGGGATCTCCACGATCAGGGGAAGCCTGCGCTCCAACTTGATACGGTTGATGACGTCCGGGAATTCCTTCCCGAATTTTTCCGTCAGAAGCAGGACGCCGATTTCCTGATCGGCAAGCACCTTGTCGATTTCTGCCTTCAGCTCCTGCTTCTCGTGGACCACCGAACCTTCGATGCCGGCAAGACGCATGCCGGTCCAGGTATCAATGTTGTCGCTGATCAGATACATCTTCATTACAGCTGACCCAGGATCATGAAGGCGATGATCAGACCGTACAGGCAGACACCTTCGGCCAGACCCACGAAGATGAGGGACTTACCGAGGATGGAGGAATCTTCGCTGATGGCTCCGAGAGCCGCGCTGGCCGCGCTGGCAACGGCGATGCCGCCGCCTACGCAGGACAGGCCGATGGAAAGGCCGGCCGCCAGATAGCCAAGGCCGGTGGAAAGGCCGCCTGCCGCAGCCGCAGCCGTCTCAGCGGCTTCCGCGGCAGAAGCGCTTCCGCCGAACATCATCACGCCCGTCGCCAGCATCAGGCCAAAGAACATGGCTCCGTTTAAGGCAAGGGTCTTTTTATATCTGCTCTTTGTCTGCTCTCCCTTACAGAATACGCGGAAGGGAACCACAATACATGCGATCAGTGCTGCGAATAATAATACTTTCATCTTTTTTCTCCTTTTTCTATTGTAATTCTATGGTGACCGTCAGTTACTGATAGGGCTTAAACTCTCTTCCGTCTCCCTTGTAGAAACGGCTGAAGAATTCGTAATACTCCAGACGGAGCACCTGGATGCCCACCACCAGGCCCTCCATGCCGCAGACGATGATATTCCCCAGGACGATGACCAGGAGATTTCCCGTGCCGCCGTTCTCCGCGCCCGCCAGCATCAGCACCACGCCCATCATAGCCGCGTGGCTCACCGCGAAGGCGCCGATACGGACGAAGGAGAGGGTGTTGGAGAAGTAGCTTAAGCAGACCTCAAACAGCTCGAAGAAGGACTGGACCACGAACATGACCGGGCCTTCCTCCAGATGGGCTTTCCTTTTCTCCAGAAGCTGCGTCAGCGGCTCCTTGCAGGCGATGACCAGCAGGGGAACCACAAAGAGCACCACCAGGGCGATGGCCGCGGGCAGGGGATTTCCTGTCATGAACAGGACAACCACCAGCACCACCGCGCCGTAAAACACCAGGCCGGCCACGCCGTTGGTATCAAACAGCGCCTTCCCGTATTCCTTCGACCGGACGGCGTTGATGATGGAAAAGACCATCGTCAAAAGGATCAGTCCCATGCCGATGGCGATGGTGACCACGAACACCGTATTCAGCCTTCCGATAAACGGCAGGTTCGTCATGGCCTCCGTCGGCCGCAGCCACAGGGCCGGAAGCACATCCTCAAAGCCGAACAGGCTTCCGTAGAGGAACCCGAACAGGGTGGAAAAAATGCCGCAGCAGGAAAGGATCGCCGCCAGGTTCGCCTTTTTGAAGCGGTACAGTAAAAATCCTCCCAGAGCCAGGCACAGGCCCTGTCCCACATCTCCGAACATGGCTCCGAAGATGATGGAATAGGTGAGCGCCACAAACAGCGTGGGGTCAAATTCATTGTAGTTCGGCAGTCCGTACATGCGCACGAACATCTCAAAGGGACGGATCAGCGCCGGATTTTTCAGTCTGGTGGGCGGAACGGACGTCCTCCTGTCCGGATTCTCCTCCAGTGTCACGAAAAGCTCCGGATCCGCTTCCAGCTCCTTTCCGAGCCTGACCGCGTCCTTTTTCGCCATCCAGCCGCAGAGGATGAAAAAGGTCTCATTCTTCGACCGGGTGAAAGCCGCGAGCCTGCGGATGTCAAAGCGGGAGGACTGCCTTTCGATCACCGCCCTCGCCGCAAGGAGCCGGTCCGCGTCCTCCTTCAGGCGGGCCGCCAGATCGTCGTCCAGCTGCCTGATCTGCCCTTCCAGCGCTTCGATCTCCTGTTCCAGGGCACGGCAGGCCTCGTCCACCGTCCCCGGATAGGCGTCCTCAATAAAGATCCGTTCAAAATGCATGGACGCGTAGATCGCGTCCGCCTTCTTCGCTTCCGAAGCGGGCACGAAATAGATGCCCCACACATAGGACTCGTCCACCCTGCATTTTTCAAAGATGGTGCAGTCGTCCTCCTGCAGATATTCCTTCAGCTTCTGATAATAGCCCACAGGCAGTCTTCCGAAGCGGAATCTTACATATTTAAAATGCAGGATCCGGGAAAGCTCAAAATGCAGCTCCAGATAGGGACGCACCGCTTCCAGAAGCCCCTGCTTCTTCTTCAGCTCCGTCTGCAGCCTCGTCTTCTCTCTTTTGGCTTCTTCCATGAGCTGGTCCGCCCATCTGACGGTCTCCACCGCCGCTTCGGGAGAAAGGGCCTGCGCAGCCTCTCTTCCGGCAGAAGCCCCCTTTGTCCCGGCCTTTCCCGCGGAAGCTGCCTTTTTCTCCGAAGCGCCTGCCCCGGACCTTCCTTCCACGATCGCCGCGGCCTCCTGCGCCCTACCGATCCATTCCCGGTAGGGATTGCTCTCTGAGCTGGGCACGATATTCTTCAGATTTTTCAGCTCTCCCACCGTATTTTCAAGCTGTATCTCGTATTTCCCAAGGTACTTTTCCGTCACCCGGTCAAGCTGGTCCCTGGGGCCGATGATACTTAAAAATTCCATTTTTTCTATCATACGTGCTCCCCTTTATTACGCCAGGTATTCTCTGATCTTCTCGGCCGGAAGCCCGTATCTCACGCACTCCATCGCCGTGATGACACGGTGTACCTCCCGTTCCTTCCGGTACAGATACACATCCAGACAGGCGGCCGAATAGGGCTTCTTCCTCAGAAGGGCGGCGTGCACCGCTTCCTGCATCGCGTCCATACAGCGCTCCAGCTTCGGGGTATCCTCCCCTTCGATGTAGCGGCCGTATTTCGTCGTCTCCATGATCTCCAGAAGCTCGTGCACATCCGCCGCCTCCGCCATCCGCCTGATCTGCTCTCTGGTCAGCCGGTAATGGATAGGAACGATCAGGGCATAAATCTGCGCCGCGGACATTCCGTAATACTTTTTGGCCCGGTAGATCCAGGTGAGGTTCACCGCGTCGATCTGCGCGCCCGCGGATCTGGCGATAGCTTCCTGATCTCCGTCCTTCAGCCCCTTTTTCACCATTTTCCAGTATTCGGAAAAGAAAAACAGATCCAGGGCGAGCTCATAATCAAACAGCTCGCGGCTGGCGGAGCCGTATACATCAGAAAGCACCTTTTTATAAGGGGTTCCCGAAAGGGCCGCGATCAGGCTCTCCATGGAATCCGCGCTTCCCGCCTGCTTCAGGGAAATGGCCGAATGCCGTTCAAAGATTTCCCGGTATTCCTCCGTTTCGGTAAGCGGCTGTCCTCTGGTCAGGATGGAGCGGATGACCGCCTTTAAGAAGCTGATCTCATATCTGGAAAAGTAGCCGTTTAAGAAACGGCGCTGCTCCAGGCTGGAGAACCGGTACAGCCGCGAGAAATCCACGAACAGGGACTGCATGATAAGCCCTTCCGCCTGGCCTCTGTGGAGGCTTCTCTCATCCTCCTTTTCCAGGACGGCCTCGTAGGACGGCTTCTTCTTCAGGTAGGCGATCACCTCCGGCACGCCCGACATGCTGCCGAGCCGGAGGAAATCCTCCTGCGAAAGGAGCTTTCCGCTCATTGCCCTGACCTTGGCGGACAGGCCGCTGTAACGAAATAAACTCATATCCTTATATCCTCATATTTTTGATGGACGCGACGATCTGGTCCGTGATCCTTCCATGCTCCGCGTCGTATT
>DWUW01000114.1 GCA_019120525.1 Candidatus Eisenbergiella stercorigallinarum
AACTTTGATAATCGAATACCTGCCAGATATTGAATTTTTAAGGTGCATAGGTAAAATCTATATGCGAAGTTTGAGTTATAAACAAAAATAAAAATATCGTCAATAATAGCAAATATTATATAAGCAAACACTTTTTTTAATTCAAAAAACAGTGGACGGATCCCTTCTTTGGGAAACCATCCACTATGAAATCTTCCACTATTTTATATAAGACATGTCACTGATTCTCTTTATAAACCGTTTCCCTTCCTCATTTTCAAACATATGGGAAACTCCTCCGGCCAATCCAAATATTTCACCTGCATTGATCGTCTCAACGCTTAATCCAAGAAACATGGTATAAAAGACACTCAATAAGTCTCCATGAGAAACAATAATTATATTTTCATTATTACTGCTCATAATTTCATTAAAAAACGGTTCTAATCTGTTCCACTCATCTCTGCGGCTTTCCGCATCGGAAAATATTCTGTCATCAATGCTCTTCTCCCGCATTTCCATATTTTCGCGCATCCACCGCACGGATTTTCCGCAGCACCTGCCAAGATTCCTTTCCCTTAATTCTGTTCGGAAAACAGGTGACAGCCCCAGACAGTTTCCAACGATTTCAGCCGTCTGCCTTGCCCGCAGCAGATCAGAGGAATACAGGACAAACCTTTTTTCGGTCAGCTCATTTTTTAACCTTTCCCCAATTCTCTTTGCCTGTCTGACTCCCAGCTCCGATAATTCCCAGTCTGTCCAGGAACCCACCATACCATTGGTATGATGAACCGACTGCGTATGCTGGATCGTAATGATTGTTTTCATAAGGCCTCCCTCCATCTCAGGATTTTCCATTTTCCTGTCCCTTGTATCCTTACCCATAATTATGCCATAATAATACAAAAAGGAAAGAGAAAGCACCATGGATCATCAAACTCTTCTGTCCGAAATAAATTTACATGGAATAAACACAAATTCCATTGCGCGCCCTCTCCCGCTGTGCTACAATACAGGAAGAGACAGGAGACAAAGGAAGCGGGCTTGGGATGACAGCCCTGTTTTGTTTGTCTTTTTTCTTTTTGAGACTTTTAAAAATGTAAAACCCATCCGCCGGATCACTGTTCCCCGTGCTTTCAGGGAACGGTAAAAACTCCACCGGTCGGAGACACTGGAAACGGTTGACTTTTATGAACAGAAAACTGATGGAACAGCTTGAGGACTGCCCGGTGATCGCCGCAGTCAAAGGGGAAGAAGGCCTGAAGGCCTGCCTGGAATCCGATATCGGAATCGTATTCGTCCTGTTCGGCGATATCTGTACCATCTCCGATATTGTACGAAGGCTGAAAGAGAAGGGAAAGACGGTGATCGTCCATATCGACCTGATCTCCGGCCTGTCCGCCAAGGAAATCGCGGTGGACTTTATCCACAGAAGCACGGAAGCCGACGGCATCATATCCACAAAACCCGCCCTGATCCGGCAGGCAAAAGAGCTTGGCATGTGCACTGTCATGCGGTTCTTTGCCATCGATTCCATGGCATTCGACAACATCCGCAGACAGTCCGAGGCGGTCCGCCCGGATGTGATCGAGGTGCTTCCCGGCCTGATGCCCAGGGTCATCAGGCAGATCTGTGAAGACAGCCTGATTCCCGTGATCGCGGGGGGCCTCATTACCGAGCGGGAGGATATTATGGCGGCGTTAAACGCCGGAGCCATTTCCATATCCACCACCAACCGGAAGGTCTGGTTCATGTAGGAAACAGTAACGTCATATAACGGTTCAGAACGATGCTTTGTCCCGAACCGTTAAACCAGAATAAGAATGATTTGCAGGAGACAGGAGACAGCAGATTCACACGTCGGAAGACGTGCTGTTTTTGCTGTCTTTTTATTTCATGAATTTATGCCGCCTGCGGCGGCGAAGAAAAGAAGCCTGCACGAACCTCGCGGTTCGTGCCAAAGAACGGCTCTCGCCGTTCTTTCATGAATTTAATGCCGCCTGCGGCGGCGAAGAAAGAGGTAACCATGACAGATGTGATCGTAATCGGCGCAGGGGTAACGGGCTGCGCCATCGCAAGGGAACTGTCCCGTTATGATCTGGACGTGCTCGTACTGGAGCGGGAAGAGGATGTCTGCTGCGGCACGTCGAAAGCCAACAGCGCCATTATCCACGCGGGCTTTGACGCGGTGCCCGGCACCTGGAAGGCCAGGCTGAATGTGGAAGGAAACCGGATGATGGACGCGCTTTCCAAAGAGCTGGATTTTCCGTTCCAAAGAAACGGCTCCCTGGTTCTCTGCTTTTCCGAAGATCAGATGGGAGGGCTGGAGGAGCTGTATCAGCGTGGGCTGGCCAACGGCGTTCCCGGACTGCGCATTGTGAAGGGAAAGGAAATCCACGAAATCGAGCCCAATCTTTCCGAAGACGTATACGCCATGCTCCTTGCGCCCACGGGAGGCATCGTCTGCCCGTTCAAAATGACCATCGCGCTGGCGGAGAATGCCTTTGAAAATGGTGTTCAGTTTCGTTTTCAGACGAAAGTAAAAAACATTTCCCGAAAAAACATTACCGGAAAAATGGTTTCCGGCGTGCCGGACGGCTATCTGGTCCAGACCGCAGACGAAGAATATGAATGCCGGGCCGTGGTGAACGCCGCCGGAGTATATGCCGATGTTTTCAACAACATGGTCAGCTCCCACGCCCTTCATATCACGCCCCGGCGCGGGGAATATATCCTGATGGATAAAAAGGCGGGAAGCTTCGTCTCCCACACCGTTTTCCAGCAGCCCACCCGTCTGGGAAAGGGCATCCTGGTCACGCCGACCGTTCACGGAAACCTCCTGGCAGGCCCCACGGCGGAGGATATTTCCGATAAGGAAGCCACGAACACCACGGCGGAGGGGCTTTCCCAGGTCATGGAAAAAGCCCGGCTCAGCGCCTCCCGCATTCCCTTAAACATGGCGATCACCTCCTTTTCCGGCCTGCGCGCCTGCGAAGAAAAAGGAGATTTCGTTCTGGGAGAAGCATCTGACGCGCCCGGCTTTTTCAACGCCGCGGGCATCGACTCCCCCGGTCTTTCCAGCGCTCCCGCCATCGGCGTCCTGCTTGCCGGGCAGATTGCGGAAAAGCTCCATGCCGGAAAAAAGACGGATTTTCACGCGCAGCGAAAGGACATTCCCTGCGTCGCCGAAAGCTCGCCGGAAGAGATCGCCGCGCTCATCGCCTCCGATCCTGCTTACGGAAATGTGATCTGCCGCTGCGAGACCGTGACGGAGGGAGAGATCGTAAACGCCATCCGCCGTCCCCTTGGCGCCAGGAGCCTGGACGGCGTCAAACGCCGCACCCGCGCGGGCATGGGGCGCTGTCAGGCGGGCTTCTGCTCTCCGAAGGTCATGGACATCCTGGCGAGGGAGCTTGGCGTATCCCCCCTTACTCTCACCAAATCCGGCGGCAGCTCCCGGCTTCTGGTCGGAATGACAAAAAAATAGAATGATTTTCGTAACAGTTCTGCCGAAGGCTGAACTGTTACGGATTTTCAGAAAGGAAGACAGACATGACAGAATATGATCTGATCATCATAGGCGGAGGGCCGGCGGGACTTGCCGCGGCGGTTTCCGCATTCGACAGCGGTGTAAAAAACATCCTGATCCTGGAACGGGACCAGGAACTCGGCGGCATTCTGAACCAGTGCATCCACAACGGCTTCGGCCTGCATACCTTCAAGGAAGAGCTGACCGGACCGGAATACGCGGACCGCTTCATCCGGCAGGTTAAGGAGCGGAACATCCCCTATAAACTGAATACCATGGTGCTGGACATCAGCGTGCAGGAGGAGGACGCTTCCGCGAATGAAACAGCCTCTTTGCCATTCAAAACAGTCACCGTCATGAACCGGGCGGAGGGCCTTGTTTTCCTGCGCGCAAAAGCGGTCATTCTCGCCATGGGATGCCGGGAGCGGCCCCGCGGCGCGCTGAACATCCCCGGCTACCGCCCCGCCGGAATCTATTCCGCCGGAACCGCGCAGCGTCTGGTCAACATGGAAGGCTTCCTGCCGGGAAAGGAAATCGTCATCCTCGGCTCCGGAGACATCGGCCTGATCATGGCCCGCCGTATGACGCTGGAGGGAGCGAAGGTTAAGGTGGTCGCGGAGCTCATGCCCTATTCCGGAGGCCTTCAGAGAAACATCGTCCAGTGCCTGGAAGATTTCGGCATTCCCCTGAAGCTGAGCCACACCGTCATTGACATCGACGGAAAGGAACGGGTCCGGGGCGTCACGCTCGCGCAGGTGGATGAAAACAGAAAACCCATTCCCGGGACGGAAGGATACATTTCCTGCGACACCCTCCTCCTTTCCGTCGGCCTGATCCCGGAAAATGAGCTTTCCTCAAAGCTTGGCGTCCGGATGGCTCCGGCCACGAACGGCCCCCTCGTCAATGAAAGTCTGGAAACCTCCGTTCCCGGCGTCTTCGCCTGCGGCAACGTGCTCCACGTCCATGATCTGGTGGACTATGTATCCCAGGAGGCCGCGAACGCGGGAAAATATGCCGCGGAATATCTTCAGGATTTCCATGCGGAAGGCCTCTTTGTCGGCGAACCGAAGACTTCTGTTCCAATCCTTGCCGGAAACGGAGTACGCTATACGGTTCCCCAGAGCATTCGTCTTTCCCGCATGGAAGACAGCCTCACCGTCCGCTTCCGCGTCACTGACGTTTACCTAAACTGCCGGATCGGCATTTTTCTGAATGACCGGCCGCTTCGCAGCATCCGCCGTCCCAGGCTCGCACCCGGAGAGATGGAGCAGGTGATCCTGAAAAAAGAAGAGCTTCTTTCCATCGGACAACAGACTGGAAATCCGCTTTCCTCCATCACCATCGCCGTTCAGACCGAAGAACCGTAACGCAAACCTTAACTGCTTCGGAAGCATAACCATTGCTTCCTTCCCGAATTTCAACTATACTGGAACGAGATACCTGAAAAGGAGAATCTATGGAAGAACGTAAACTGATCTGCATCAACTGCCCGCTGGGCTGTTCTCTCACCGTCACACTGAATGGAGGAGAGGTCGTCAGCGTTGCCGGAAACACCTGCCCCCGCGGGGAGGCCTATGGCCGGAAGGAATGCACCCATCCCACAAGGATCGTCACCGGCACCGTCCGGATCACGGGCGGAACCCTTCCCGTGGTTTCCGTAAAAACCGCTTCCGACATTCCAAAAGAAAAAATGCAGGAATGCGCCGCACAGTTAAAGACCGTCGTCGTCTCCGCTCCCGTTCATATCGGAGACGTCATCCTGGAAAACGCCGCCGGATGCGGCGTCCCTGTCATAGCGACCAAAAACGTGGAAAGGAAACAGACATGATCACCGATCTTACCGGAAAAGCCGCCGATGCCCTGAAAGCCAAAAAGCTGTGGCTTCTTGACATGGACGGCACGATTTACAATGAAAATGAAATTTTTGAAGGAACCCTGGATTTCCTGGAAAACATCCGAAAAGAAGGAGGACGCTATATTTTCATCACCAACAACTCCTCCCGATCCGTCTCCGACTATGTGAAAAAAGTGAATGCCATGGGAATCCCGGCCGGATATGAGGACTTCTATACCTCCAGCCAGGCCACGGCCATGTACATCAGGGAAAACTATCCGGACCAGACCGTCTACTGCATGGGAACCCGTTCCCTGGTACAGGAACTGCGCGAGAGCGGCCTTTCCGTCGTCACGGAACCGGACGACACTGCCACCGTAGTCCTCATCGGCTTCGACACGGAAAACACCTCGGAAAAGATCCGCAATACCTGCATCATGCTGGGAAAAGACGTGGCCTATCTCGCCACCAATCCGGATCTGGTCTGCCCGGTGAGCTTCGGCTTCATTCCGGACTGCGGCTCCATGAGCATCATGCTGAAAAACGCCACCGGAAAGGAGCCCTTCTTCATCGGAAAGCCCCAGCCCATCATGGTGGACTGCGTGCTGAAAAATACGGGCTGCTCAAAAGAAGACGCCGTCATCGTAGGCGACCGCCTCTATACCGATATTGCCACCGGCGCAAACGCCGGCGTGGATACCATCTGCGTCCTTTCCGGAGAGGCCTCCATGGACGATATCCGGAAATGGGACGGAGAACCCACCTGGATCTTTCAGGATGTGAAAGAGATCGACGAAAAGCTCCGGCGCAAAGGCTGACGTTCCCCTTTCCGGTCAGGATACTGCCTTTTTCTTCCACACGCCGGACAGATATCTGGCTTGGCAGACCAGTCCGGTGAGAAGCCAGTTGGAAACCGCGGTCAGCCACAGCCCGGCCGGCCCGATCTGAAGCACGGAAGTGTACAGCCAAGCGAAGCCGATCCTCCCCACGATCTCCACGGATCCGTTAAACAGCGCGAAGCCCGTATCCCCCGCTCCGTTTAAAATGCTGCGGTTCACATAGATCATACTCAGAGCCAGCACGCCGCAGGACAGGATCCCGATCCCCATCACGCTGAAGCTTCTCACCTCAGGCTCTCCCTGCACGAAGAAATCCGCAAATATTCCCCCACAGGTATGGCCGATCACAAAAACGAGAATGCTGTAAACCACGGCCATGATCCAGCCCACCCGATAACCTCTCTGCACCCGTTTTCTTTCCCCGGCCCCCATGTTCTGTCCCGTATAGGTGGAAAGCGCCATGGAAAGAGAGGCAAGCGGCATATTGTTCAGATTATCGAATTTATTGATGATCGTATTGGCGGCGACCACCGTTTCCCCGAAGCTGTTCACAAAGCCCTGCAGGACGGCGGCGGATATGTTGATGGTGGAGCTCTGCAGCGCCAGGGGCAGGCCGGTATACAGAAGCTTCTGCAGCACCGCCCTGTGGGGCCTCATACCGGACGGGGGGAACTGAAAACACTCATATTTTTTTCTGGCATAGATCAGCCCCGCGCCCGCCGCAATGAGCTGGGCCAGCAGGGTGGCAAAGGCCACGCCGAATACATCCCATTTCACCACCGTAACGAAAAGCACGTCCAGGACAATATTGAGGACGCTGGAAAGAGCCAGGAAAACGAGAGGCGTCCTGGAATCCCCCAGCGCCCGCAGGATGCCGTTCACACAGTGATACAGGGCCATTCCCAGAATACTCACAAACACGGTCCTCATATAGATCACCGCCCGGCCCATCACAGCCTCCGGCGTTCCCAGAAGCCGAAGCAGCGGATCTGCCAGAAGAAATCCCAGTCCGCCCGTCAGCACGGCGGACGCCATCAAAAGGATCAGCGCGTTCGCCACCACTTTTTTGATCTGTTCTTCCTTTCCCGCTCCATAGAGCTGTGCCACCAGGATCCCGACGCCGGTGGAAAGCCCCATATTCAATCCCACAAACACGGAATAGGGGCCGCTGCAGACCCCTACCGCCGCCAGCGCGTCCGCTCCCACGAAGCGGCCCACGATGACGGAATCCATAATATTATAAAGCTGCTGGAACACATTTCCCAGAAAGATCGGAATGGCAAAGGAAATCAGAAGCCCGGCAGGACTTCCCTTCGTCATATCCAGCTGTTTTGTGCCTTTTCGTGCTGTCAGCATTTTCTCATACGCCTCCGGAATTTCATAGCTGATCCTTAATAGCCGATCATCGGTATGGATACCGGCGTCTGTTCATATGCGGGCTTTTCCCCGTTCTTCACCGCGTACAGGACCTCCGCCGTCTGCCTGGCCGCTTCCATCAGTTCCTTCTCCGGCTGCATGCAGATGTCCACCATGCCGATCTGATAATTTTCTCCGTCAAATCTTCCCAGACAAAACTGATCGTTATACTGGAACCAGTGCGCGCCCACGCCGTACGGATGCTGCGCCACCTTTTCCACATAATGCCGGAACATCACCGCCCTCTGCTCCTGGTCGGTCACTCCCTTCAGGCCCGTGGCTGTCAGTCCCCGGTCCAGCGCGCCGCAGTGGAACTCTCCCATCAGGATAGGCAGATCCACGCCCGCGTTTTTCACGAAATCCATATCCTTCGTGGGGTCAAAATCATAGCAGTTGATGGAGAACACATCAAAATATTCCCATCCGGCCATCATGTCCCGGTTATAGGCCTTGGACCAGCGAAGCCCCAGATTCAGATGGTTCGGATCCACCCTCCGGCAGGCCTCAGCCGGCACCCTGCTGTATTCCCGGATCAGGAAAACAGAATATTCCCGCAGATCCTTTTCCGCCCCCGGATAATGCTCCAGACAGCCGTCAACAGGCTTTTCCAGGTCTGAAAAATCCGCAAACGCGGTTCCCCATACCTGATTCAGCGCCGAAATGCTTCCGTAGCGTTCCTTCAGAAATCCGATCAGCCCCCGTCTGCAGCAGGTATCCGCCGGATTGCGCAGCACCTCGTCCGCGATGGCAAGATCCTCCACGAAATTAAACTCCGGCTCGTTTCTCAGGAAATATCCGATCAGCCAGGGATCGTCCTTCCAGCCCTCCAGCTGCTTCGCGTAGATTTCCGCGTTTTCTTTATATTCCTCCGACAGCACGTCCGGAAAATCCCGGAAGATCAGCGTCTTCGTCATGGGAAAGCCGGGAAGCTCCCTTACATAGGGCAGACTGTCCTGACCGTCGTTCACATGCAGTCCCGGAAAATTCCCCTGGGAATTGATGCCGCTCCCCTTCAGGGAACGCATGGCGATCTCCTCCCATTTTTTCTTCCAGTCTTTTCCGTATACCCGCTTCAGGTTCACGCCCGCGAAATTCAGGATTCTGAAATGCTCCGGCTTCATGTAGGCCGTCCTCTGTCTGACGCCCTCCTGCCAGAATTCCTCCCACTGCGGATCATCCCTGTCCGGAAGCCAGTCGCAGACCGTCTCAAAGCCGTCCACCCGGCAGCCGTCTCCCGCCCTTGTCCCGCAGGGGCCAAGAGAAAAATAGTCGCAGCCATCCGGATCCACCAGATGCCATCTCCCGTCCTCTGTCTTGATGGTGGAGAAAAAGCCGCTTCCTTCTTTCAGCTTTCTTGTTCTGTCCCCGCCCCACCGGTTCCAGGAAGAAACCGGATAGGACGCCGGCCCCTCCTGGGCCGCAAGCTCCTTTTTCATTTCTTCCAGCGAATGGATCTTTCCCGGCCATTCCTTTTCCTTCCACTGGCCGAATTCATCCACCACCTTTTTATCCGGAATGGGAAATTCCTCCGGTTTTTCATTCGAGGTATAAAAACCGCTCAGCTTCACCTTCACATCATGAAACACCTTTTCGATCCCAAGCTCGAAGCATTCCGCCTCTTCCCTCTTCATCCTGTGTCCGTGGCAGACCAGCTTCAGCGTTCCCGGCGTACGGTTGGTATAGATCGTGCTGTTGTCCAGCAGGTTCAGATCCAGGCACACCCTGGTCTGAAAGGAAGGAAGCAGGCCGAAACGCAGATACAGCTTTTCCTTCTCCACCCCTTTTTCAAAACACCGGAACATCATGGCCGCCGAAT
>DWUW01000115.1 GCA_019120525.1 Candidatus Eisenbergiella stercorigallinarum
CACCCGAAGGACAAAATCGCCTTCCATTTCCGTATAATAAAAAGGCGCGTTGCTCAGAACCTCCGGAAGGAATCCATCCTCGCATTCATTGATCGCTCCCCGGAAAAAATCCGTTTTCGCAGGCGCGAAAATTGTAATTCTGTCCCCTTCTCTTGTAACCGTGCTTTCGTTGATCCATTGAAACTTCATTCTGCTTCCTCCTTTTACTGCCGCCTCGGGCGGCATTTCATTCTGAAAAGAACAGCGTCAGCTGTTCTTTGGCACGAACCATCGGTTCGTGCCGGCCTCAAATTTGTTTATGACCGCCTTGTAAATTCTCCGTTTCTGAGCCTGTTCAGGTATTTTTGTCTTACTCCTATTCTGCTGACCAGAAGCCCGATGAGCAGCAGGCAGGGGAAAACGGTTCCTGCCAGGATTCCCATTTTCAGGTTGTCCCCCATCACGCCCGATACCATTCCGACTAACGTAGGGCCTGTGGAACAGCCCACATCGCCGGCCAGCGCCATCAGCGCGAACATGGCGGTTCCGCCTTTCGGCAGGGCCGCGGACGCTCTGCTGAAGGTTCCCGGCCACATGATCCCGACCGACAGCCCGCACGCCGCGCAGGCAATGAGGTTAAGTCCGGGAACGGGCAGAAGGGATATTCCCAGATACGAAAGGATGCACAGGCCGCTGCTGCAGATCATGAACCGCTCCAGATTGATCCGGTCTCCGTATTTTCCATAAAAAAGTCTGGATGTGCCCATCATGACCGCAAACGCCAGGGGACCGGCAAGATCTCCCGCCGTTTTGGAAATCCCGAGCCCTTTCTCCGCGAAGGTGGAAGCCCACTGGCTTACCGACTGCTCTCCCGCTCCCGCGCACACCATCATGACCATCAGGACCCAGAACAGCCTGCTTTTGAACAGCCCCTTCAGCCCCATTCCCTTCTCCCCGTCCTCGATCAGCGGCGCAATGGGCACTCTGGTAAAAACAAACGCGTTGCCAAGCGGAAGGAGCGCCCAGATCAGCGCAAGGATCCTCCAGTTCCCGATTCCGGCAATACTGAAAAACAGCGTGGATATCAGTACGACGCCCGCATATCCCCAGCAGTAAAAGGAGTGGAGCATGCTCATCGCCTTCTCCTTGTTGTCGGACGGGCAGGCCTCTACGACCGGGCTCACCAGCACCTCCAGAAGCCCTCCTCCGACCGCGTACACTCCCACGGAGATCAGGATCCCGATAAACGGGACCGGCAGAAGCTCCGGCAGAACCGTCAGAAGGATCAGTCCGGCCGCCGAAAAGATATGCGCCGCGATCATCGCCGCCCGGTATCCGATCCTGTCGATCAGGCCGACGGACAGAAGATCGACCAGAAGCTGGATTCCAAAGTTAAAGGTCACCAGCAGGGTGATCTGCGAAAGCGGGATCTGGTAGCTCTCCTGAAACGTCAGAAACAGAAGCGGCGCAAAATTGTTTATGACCGCCTGAACGATATATCCGACGAAGCAGGCCGTGATCGTCTGATTGTACTTGTTTTTCATTTTCATCCTCCATCCCGGGACGCCCTCCAAAGCCCTCCGGCATCGCCGGAACCACCTGCGGCATCCCATGCTGTCGGATGCGATTATAGAACAGATTCCATGAAAAATCATGGCACAAAACCACTTATATATGGTACAATATCGCATATCGCATTTCTGAGAGGAGAAGGGTCATGCAGGGATACAGAACCGCCACGGACGATACGCTCCATGAAAGCGTCAGACATGGGACCAGCGGCTATCCGTTTGCCTACTACCGGGAAAATATCTGGCAGTTCGACTTTCACCGGATCGATTGGCACTGGCATCACGAACTGGAATTTCTGCTTTCTTCCGAAAGCGCCGTATCCTGCCTCGTGGGAACGGACCGGATCGAACTGCCGAAGGGATATGGGATTTTTATTAACAGCGGGCTTCTCCACCGATATGAGGCCAAAGAGAGCGCGTATTCTCCCAACATCGTTTTTTCTCCCGCCCTTCTGGCCCCGGAAGGCAGTCTGATCTATGAAAAATATATCGCTCCGGTCATCCGGTCCTCTGTGCCGTACCGGATTTTTTCCCCTGACGTTCCCTGGCAGAACCGGATCCTCCAGCTCCTGCGCCGGATATTCGCCCTTCAGGAGGCCCTTCCTCACAGCGAGCTGCCTACCGTGCGGTATCTGATGCAGCTGTGGGAGATCCTGTCGGAGCATCTGGAGACCGCAGCCCATTCTCCGGAGCTTTCCAGGCCGGACCACAGGCAGGCCAAGCTGCAGCTCATGATCCAGTATATCCATGACCATTATGCCGAAGAGCTCACCCTTGACAGGATCGCGGCGGCGGCATCGCTCAGCAAAAGCGGCGCGCTGAATCTCTTTCACTCGGGTATTGCCACCTCTCCGGTAGCATACCTGATCCAGTACCGCCTTTCCCAGGCGGCGGCGCTTCTTTCCACGACGCAGAAGGCCGTATCCGCCATCGCCGCCGAAACGGGCTTTGCCAGCTCGGGATATTTCTGCCGTAAGTTCAGGCAGCATTATCATATGAGCGCCACCGAATACAGGCGGCAGAAGTGCCTGGAGCGGCGGTAGGGCCGTTCAGTTCTCATATTTTTCAATCCTGCAGCGATGCGCTTTGTTTTTTTTGTCATAGCTGATCCCGACCAGAAAAATTCCCCCACTCCGTCCACCGGTTCTTCCTGACGGCCGCGGCAAACTCCTACCGGATCTCTTCATTCGGGATAAAAGCGGTCTGGCCTCTCTGATGGTATCCGAGATATCCAAGGTGGATCAGAAGCGTGAGCACATCGTCTCTGTTTGAAAGACTGAGCATATCGTTCTGAAAGGTTCCGGCATCGACCATAACGTCGGAGCCGGAAAGCATTTCCATGACTGCGGCTCTCAGGCCGTCAAAATCCATATTGATCAGCGGCACAATGGATTCATAGGTCCCGGTCTGGGACCAGTAGCTCTGAAACTCTCCCTGCATCATCAGGTTCACAACAGCATTGGGGTTATAAACCGCACAGCCGCCCAGCTGATATCCATCATACCAGCGCTTCGTTTCATCAAAATCCCGGCCGTATCTGTTGCACAATGCATGCACCTCGTCCTCCGTGAAACCGATATAGGGAGCGAGAATCCCCGGATTCAGCATGGTAAACTGGGTGAAATTGTTCAGCGCTGACTGGGTTTTCAGCTTTTTGATCGGCAGGATCCCCGTCAGCCAGGCGAGCTGTATGAATCTTGTGGGCTCCGTTCCCTTAAACATTCCGCGCAGGAAATTGATACAATCCTCCTGTACCTGTCTGTTCGCCGCCTCATCGCGGATCAGAACATCCCACTCGTCAATAATCACGATGAATTTTTTCCCTGTCGCTGAATGAATACAGGAAAGCACATCCGGAAGCGACTTCATCTCCCGCGTTACGATCTCCGGATAAAGCCCGGCCAGTTCGGAAACCGCGTTCCTTTCCATAAATGGGATCACCTCTTCGGCGCTTCCCGCCGGCTCCATACACCACTGCACGTCAAAATGGATGACATCGCACCGGTTCAGATATTTCCTGAAATCCCGACTTTTGCCGATGGCGAGGTTTTCAAACATTTTCTCTGAATCACAGCCCCTGCTGTAATAGGCGGTCAGCATTTCCGCCGTAATGGATTTACCGAACCGGCGCGGGCGGCTGTTGCAGATCATGGCCTGCCTGGTATCCATGACCCTGTTCGTATACTCCAGAAGCCCTGTTTTATCCACATATATTTCCGAGTTCAGCGCCACCTGAAAGGCGCCATTATCCGGATTTACAAATCGGCCCATTTTTCCCGCTCCTTCTTCCTTCCGGAATGCCGGCTGTCCGCGCATTCCGCCGCTTTTTTTCTATTTTAAGGCCCGGATGCGGCAAGGGTAAGGGCTTTCTTATGATTGGGCGGCAGCTTCCTCAGTCATCCCCTCTCCGCCTTGATTTTTTTCGTCTTTCCGGATATGATTATTTCAAATCATGATTTGGTAAATCCTGTTTTGAAATGAGGTGAATCAGATGAAAAAGAAGGAACCGTACCGCTGGGCCGTGATCGGCTGCGGCGATATCGCCCGCCAGTTCGGGCAGGCCATGGGGCAGGAAGGCCGGACGCTGTACGGCGTCGCGAACCGGACATACGAAAACGCCGTCGCCTATGCCGGAAAATACGGCGCAGCAAAGGTATATGGAAGCGTCTCCGATGTTTTCACGGATGAGAACGTGGATATCGTCTACATCGCCACGCCCCACAACACCCACAGCGGCTACATCAGCGAGGCGCTGCGGCACGGAAAGCATGTGCTCTGCGAAAAGGCCATCACGCTGGATTCTGAGGAGCTTGAACAGGCGCAGGCTCTGGCGGAAAAAAATGGGCTCATCCTGGCGGAGGCCATGACCATCTACCATATGCCGCTCTACAGGCGGCTGAAGGAGCTTGCGGACAGCGGCGTCCTGGGAAGGCTCTGCATGGTTCAGATGAATTTCGGAAGCTTCAAGGAATACGACATGACAAACCGCTTCTTTAACCCCAGGCTGGCCGGCGGCGCGCTCTGGGACATCGGCGTATATGCCCTCTCCTTCATCCGGTGGTTTATGAGCTGCCCTCCGGACCGGATCGCCTCCCAGGTAAAGTACGCGCCCAGCGGCGTGGACGAGCAGGTGGGAATCCTTCTGTCAAATCCGGCGGGAGAAATGGCCACGGCCTCTTTGAGCCTTCACGCAAAGCAGCCCAAGCGCGGCGTGGCGGCGTATGAAAACTGTTATATCGAGATTTTGGAATATCCCCGGGCCGACAGGGCCGTGATCACCTGGACAGAGGACGGGCATCTGGAAACGGTGGAGGCCGGCTCCTCCGCGGATGCCCTGCGCTATGAAATCCGGGATATGGAAGCGGCCGTATCCGGCGGGCCGGATGAGATGTATCTGAACTACAGCCGGGACGTTTCCCGGATGATGACGCAGATCCGAAAGGAATGGCGCTGACAGAGCGTTTCAGACAGACCGATCAGTATGCCGCCTCAGGCGGAGAAAGGAAATGACAATGGAATATCGGAAATTTGACGGCACTTATGTACTCCGGCTCGACCCGGATGAGGAAATCTGCGGACAGCTTCTTGCCCTTGCCGAAAAGGAGGGCATCGCGCTTGCTCAGATCAGCGGCCTTGGCGCGGTGAAGGCCTTTACGGTGGGCGTTTTTGACACGAAAACAAAGGAATATCACGCCAACGCGTTTGAAGGCCCCTATGAGATCGTTTCCCTGACCGGGACGCTGACCACACAGGACGGAAAGCCCTATCTGCACGCCCATTTCGCCGCAGGGGATGAGAAGGGCCATGTGGTGGGCGGCCACCTGAATCAGGCGGTCGTCAGCGCTACGGCCGAGATCATCCTGAACCGGATTTCCGGCACGATGGAGCGGAAATTCAGCGAAGAGATCGGCCTGAATCTTTTTGATTTTCAGTGAAAAAGGAGGAACCTCATGAACACATCGGAAGCGATCAGAGCAAGAAGAAGTATCCGTAAATATGAGAAAGGCGTTGTAGTCCCCAAAGCGCACATCCAACAGCTCCTGGAAGCCGCCATGATGGCTCCCAGCGCCTGCAACTGCAGACCATGGGAATTTGTGGTGGTTCAGAAGCAGGAGATGCTGGAACAGATCATGGAGATCCATCCCTACACCCGGATGCTTGCGACGGCCTCCCTTGCCATCGTGGTCTGCGGCAGGCCGGACCTGCAGGAGGGCATCTGCGACGGCTTCTGGCCGCAGGACTGCGGCGCGGCCATTGAAAACCTGCTCCTGCAGGCCGCAGAGCTCGGCTACGGCACCTGCTGGTGCGGCTGCTACCCCGCCATGAAGCGGGCGGAGGCGCTGCAGAAGGTTCTCGATGTCACCAGCATCCCGCTCGCGGTGGTTGCGGTAGGTAAGGCCGCGGAGTCTCCACAGGCCCGGGGCTTTTACGATCCTTCCCGGGTGAAGTGGATTCCGTGAGATCCGTTTTCACGCCGGATTCTGAGTCACTGTCCGCGCCGGAGCTGCTGCTGCCGTTTTGGCACGTCAGCTCCGGCTTTTTTTGTTTCTCTGCTTTCAATCGCTCCCATTCGCCCTGCTCTTCTGACATGCACCCCATATTTCATGGCACGGCCATCCGAAAGATACTGCTCACAGCATAAGAATCAACTGTGAAAAAGTCCCGTTTTTTCAAATTGAACGCCAACGATATAAGCGGTATAGTTACAGTATACTGTTAAGTTGTAATGCTGAAGGGGTGACTATGAAAAATCATTTTTATTCCATCAATGACATTTCTCTAATGTCAGGACTTTCCACACGCACCATCCGTAATTATATCAGTTCCGGCATTCTTGAAGGCGACAAGGCAGACGGCCGCTGGCGATTTACTCCGGAGCAAGCGAACGCATTTTTTAAACATCCGGCCGTTTCCCGCAGTATTCAGGCAAAACGTAATAGCATTATTTTCGACTTTCTTGCGGACAGAAAACCTAAGCACAACCAGATATGTACCATTCTTGATTTCCCCGAGGAAAAAGGAGAAAATGTTTCGGCCTTTTTCACCAGTCAATATAACGCAGGTGGGTTTGAAAACAAGCTTGAATTTTTTTATGAGGATATTGCAGGATGTCCGCGGGTCATCCTCAAAGGACAGCCCTGCTCTGTAATGAGGATGTTAAATCTTTTCTATCAGTCCTATAAAGCCGAAGGAGGTGTTCATGAAGTATAGGCGTTTTTTTGTACTCATGCTGCTGATGATACTGCTTCAGAGTATTTCAGCCCTTTTACCGGCTCTGTTTCTGCTGGCATGGCAGCAGCAGAATCAAATTCTTTCATGGAAGCAGATTCTGCTGCTTATCGC
>DWUW01000116.1 GCA_019120525.1 Candidatus Eisenbergiella stercorigallinarum
CGATGGTTTTCCGGGAACGGTTATTTCCAACAAAAAGAGAAAGGAACGTGATTGATATGGCAGAGAGACATGGAAGTCTGTCCATTAACAGCGAAAACATTTTTCCGATCATTAAGAAGTGGCTGTATTCAGACCACGATATTTTCTACAGGGAGCTGATCTCCAACGGCTGCGACGCCATCACCAAGAGAAAGAAGCTGGACGTGATGGGAGAGAGCCATCTCCCGGAGGATTATAAGCCGCAGATCCAGGTGATCGTCAATCCGGAGGAGAAGACGTTAAAGTTTATCGATAACGGACTCGGCATGACGGCGGACGAGGTGGAGGAATACATCAACCAGATCGCTTTTTCCGGCGCGGCTGATTTCATTGAGAAATATAAGGACAAGTCCGACGACAATCAGATCATCGGCCATTTCGGCCTGGGCTTTTATTCCGCGTTCATGGTGGCGGACGAGGTGCACATCGATACCCTCTCCTGTCAGGAAGGCGCGGTTCCGGTCCACTGGGAATGCGACGGCGGCACGGAATTTTCCATGACGGACGGTACCTGGGACCAGGTGGGAACGCAGGTTACGCTGTTTTTGAATGAGGACTGCCTGCAGTTCTGCAACGAGTATAAGGCCGAGGAGGTCATTCAGAAATACTGCTCCTTCATGCCGGTAGAGATCTGGCTGTCCAGAGAGAACACGCCGGAGACCCAGACCATCAACGAGGATGAGAAGCTGGATACGGACGTGGTGCTGGAGACCATCCAGCCGGAGAAGAAGGAAAAGAAGGAAGAAAAGAAGGATGGAGAGGAAGGCGAAAAGGAAGAGGAGAAGCCCGAGCCTGTCCGCCTGAAAATTAAGAAGCGTCCCGTCCTCATGAACGACATCCATCCGCTGTGGACGAAGAATCCCAGCGAATGCCAGAAGGACGATTATATTGAATTTTACCGGAAGGTATTCCATGACTATAAGGAGCCGCTGTTCTGGATCCATCTGAACATGGATTATCCCTTCAACTTAAAGGGCATCCTGTACTTCCCCAAGATCAACATGGAGTACGAGTCTATTGAGGGCGTGATCAAGCTGTACAACAATCAGGTCTTCATCGCGGACAACATCAAGGAGGTCATTCCGGAATTCCTGATGCTCTTAAAGGGTGTGATCGACTGTCCGGATCTGCCGCTGAACGTTTCCAGAAGCGCGCTGCAGAACGACGGCTTCGTGAAGAAGATTTCCGATTACATCACCAAGAAGGTGGCGGACAAGCTGGCCGGCCTGTGCAAGACCTCCCGTGAGGAGTATGAGAAATACTGGGACGACATCAGCCCGTTCGTGAAATACGGCTGCCTGAAGGACGACAAGTTCTGCCAGAAGATGACGGACTACATCCTGTTCAAGGATCTGGACGGCAAATATAAGACCCTGCCCGACTGCCTGGAGGTAGGAAAGTCCGACCCGGATGAGAAGGGCGAAGCGGCTGTGGATGAAAACGGCGAAAAGGTGGAAGCTGAGGTGGTAAACGATGCGGATGCCGCCAAAGCGGACGAAAACGCGGATGCCGGGGAAGACGAGAAGAAGGAAAAGACCATCTACTATGTGACCGACTTAAAGCAGCAGAGCCAGTACGTGAACATGTTTAAGCAGGAAGGCATGAGCGCGGTGGTGCTTCCCGACCAGATTGACCAGCCCTTCATCAACCAGCTGGAGATGAAGAACGAGGGAATCCGCTTCCGCAGGATCGACGCGGATATCACCGATTCCTTTAAGAACGAGGTGTCCGAGGAGGATCAGAAGGAGCTGGAGACCCAGTCCGAGGCCATCCAGAAGCTGGTGCGCGAAGCGCTCGGAAACGATAAGCTCACCGTGAAGGTGGAGAAGCTGAAGAACGATAAGGTATCCTCTGTCCTGACCATCTCCGAGGAGACCAGAAGGATGCAGGACATGATGAAGATGTATGCCGCAAACGGCATGGATATGGGTATGTTTGGCGGCGGAGAAGGGGAGACCCTGGTGCTGAACGCGAACCATTCTCTGGTGAAATATGTGATCGCCCATAAGGACGAAGCGGACAATGCCAATGAAAAGCTGATCTGCGAACAGCTCTATGATTTGGCCAAGCTGCAGAACGGCCCGCTGGACGCGCAGGCCATGACCCGGTTCGTGACCAGATCCAATGAGATCATGGAAGTGCTGACGAAATAAGACGGCTTTTGCAGAGAGCGCGGGGCGGCCCCGAAACAGAGGCCCCGAAACGGGGCACTGAAACGGTGGTTCCGAAACGGCGGCATCGTTTCGACGCCGCCCCGCCGGGAGGCAGACATGGGAAAAATACCGACCAGAGAGGAAGCCTGGGAGCTTCTGACCAGATACAATCAGGACGCGTTTCACCTGCAGCACGCGGAAACGGTGGAAGGGATCATGCGGTACTTCGCCGAAAAGCTGGGATATGCGGATGAGGCGGATTTCTGGGGGATCGCGGGGCTTCTGCACGATCTGGATTTTGAAAAATATCCGGAGGAGCATTGTGTGAAGTCTCAGGAGATCATGCGTGAGGAAGGGCTGGACGAGTCCCTGATCCACGCGACGGCGAGCCACGGCTGCGGGATGACGGCGGCGGATGCGAAGCCGGAGAAGGAAATGGAAAAGGTCCTGTTCGCTGTGGATGAGCTGAGCGGCCTGATCTGGGCCGCAGCCCTGGTGCGGCCCTCAAAGAGCGTGCAGGATCTGGAGCTGAAGTCCGTGAAGAAAAAATTCAAGGATAAACGGTTCGCTGCCGGCTGTTCCCGGGAGGCGATCGAAAGGGGAGCGGAAATGCTGGGCTGGAGCCTGGACGATCTGATCTCGGAGACCATCCTGGCAATGCGCAGCCTGGAACAATAAAAAAATAAAAAGATGACAGACGGCCCGTCGGAAAGGGATTCCGGCGGGCCGTCGTTGTGATCTCAGTCCGGCTCCGCAATCCGGGACACGCCCACATAGATCCGGGAGATCTGATACCAGGTGGGATAGTCGGCGACGCCGGTGGCGGGCAGGCCGAAAACTTCCTGGAAAGCGCGCACGGCGCCCGCGGTCCGCTGCCCGTAGATGCCGTCCGGGGTGACGTAGGGAAGGGCGGGATAATTCTGACGGATGCGGTTCAGCTGTTCCTGCAGCTGGTAGACCTTCTGGCCTGTGGAACCGATGGTGAGATCGTAGCCGGGCCAGGAGGAGGGGATTCCGCTGATGGCCTCCGCCGTATTGATATACATGTCGTTCCCGTAATAGTAATGGATGATATCAATGGCGCTGTAGCCCTCGTCGCCCAGATACTTGGAGCCCCACTGGCTCAAACCGGAGCAGCTGACCCTCCTGCCATCGCAGTAGCTGGTGAGGATAGGCTGGCGCACGCCGGGGCGGGAGAGATAATTGGCGAAGATGGTATCCACCAGGACGCTGATGTTTTCAAAGATATTCCGTCCGTAGATCCATTTCTGGTCATAGGCCGTGGAGGAGGTGATGGTAAAATTGTAGCCCTGGCTCCGGTACCATTCCGTATAGACCCGGTTCAGCGTGAAGGACATGATGGCAAGGATGTTGGCGTAGATGGTGTCCTCCGGCCAGGTGGCGTAGATTTCGGAGCAGGCCACGTTTTTGATATAGTCCGTATAGCGGACGTAGTAGTCGGGGGCGGAGGAATCGGAGGGAACGCCGTCGTGGACCACAACATATTCCGGTATGACTACGCGGCTTAAAACGATCTGGCCGGTTTCTTCCAGGGGCTTGATCTCGGCTTCCGGGAGCTTGGGCGGATAATCCCCATAGAGCGTGTGCTCCGGGATCAGGATGTCCTCTGTCTGTCCCGGCTCCTTCTGCGGGACCAGGGCGATGGGCTGCAGGGAGGTGACGTCGGGAAGGATCTCGGAGGCTTCCACGAGAACAGGCTCATAGCCGGGAGCCTCCACGGAGATGTTGTACTCGGAATAGGGGCGGACTTCAGAGGGCTCTAAGCTGTACTCCAGAGCGGGCGCGGGAAGCTCGATCAGGGGAGTCTGGCCGGAGTCGTCCGTGGTCAGCCTTTCCACCACCGAGTCGGGCTGGCCGGTGACGGAGATGGTCACGGAAGCGCCCGGAATGGGGATCTGGCCCAGGCTGGAGGTGAGGCTGATCCTCAGGCCTCCCGCGTAGGGGCTGTCGATCAGCCCCCCCGCCGGGGAGCTGTCACTGCTTTGGGCGGCATGCAATCTTTTTTTCATAGAGGGAAAACCTCGCGGATTTGCTTAGGGTTATGATATGCAGACGCGGGAAAAACGTTCCGGAAAAAAGCGTGCCGGAAAAAAGCGTGCAGTAGAAAAGCATGCCGTAAGCCGTGAACCGGACGGAACCGGAACTCAGCTTACGGCAATCGTGTCTGGCATGCCATCCGGTCAGTCCAGATTCAGCTGCTTTTTCATGATGTATCCCGACAGGAGGTAGGAAACGACGGCACAGATCAGGGAACCCACCATCGAAATCAGAAAGACCTCTCTCATATACGCGCCGAAGGCGGCGGGGATGGTATCCGTGGCCTCCAGCATGGCCTCGGACAGGATCATCCGGGTCAGGGAGGGGATCATCAGGATGGAGGTGACGATCTGGACCAGCATGGTAAAGCCGATGTAGCAGAGGATGGAAGCCATCACCTTATGCTTCGCAAAAAGCTGTCCCAGGGAGATCGCCGCGTAGGCGGTCAGTACGCTGCTGAAGGAGGAAACCAGGGAAAGCAGTACGTAAAAAAGCAGGAAGGGTATGGGCTCCATGCCGAAGAGCGTCGGGAACAGTTCCCTCACCGCAGGTCCCAGAAGCGTCATATCCACGTTCACCATGGCGGGCAGGCCGAATAAAAGGATGCAACAGATGGCCCAGAACGCCAGCAGGGACATGACAAACATCCAGAGGGCGCCGACCAGCAGCTTGGAAAACAGGAGCTGTCCGGGCGTGACCGGCAGGGTATGCATCAGATAGCCCTCGTCCGTATACAGGTTCCGGTAAAAACGGACCGCGATATAAATGACCAAAACGGTGCTGATAATGCTGACAGCCATGCAGTAGAGCATCATGGTGACAAAAGCGCCCACGTTGATGGCGTCCGGATCCGCCGGGGGCTCCATCTGCCGGAAGAGAAAGAAGCATACCAGCGTAAGGATCAGGATGATCAGAAAGGAAACGACGGGGATGCGCCAGGTTTCCTTCCATTCATGACGGATTAAGCGGCTTAACATGCGAACACCTCCCTGAAATAGCCGTCCACGGATTTCCCGTAACGGGAACGGATCTCCTCTACCGAGGACTGCAGCACAAGCTGCCCGTTCTTTAAAAAGATCACGTCGTCCAGCACGGCCTCAATGTCCGAGATCAGATGGGTGGACAGCAGGATGCTGGCATTTTCGTTATAGTTGGAAATAATGGTCTTCAGGATATAGTCTCTGGCTGCCGGGTCCACGCCAGCGATGGGCTCATCCAGGATATACAGATCCGCGTTCCGGCTCATGACGAAGATGAGCTGTACCTTTTCCTTGGTGCCCTTGGAGAGGGATTTCATGGCAGCGTTTTTGTCAATCTGCAGGGCGTCCAGCATGGACAGCGCCTTTTCGGGATCGAAATCCTCATAAAAATCCTGAAAATAGGAAAGAAGCTCCGATACCTTCCTCCCGCTGGTCAGGTAGGTGCGCTCCGGCAGGTAGGAAACGTGCTTTTTGGTTTCCACGCCGGGGGCGTGCCCGTTTATGAGGATGGAGCCGGAATTCGGCGTGAGCAGGCCGCAAAGCAGCTTGATCAGCGTGGTCTTCCCGCTGCCGTTGGGACCGAGCAGGCCGATGATGCGCCCCCTTGGGATGGTGAGATTTAAGGGGTAAAGCGCGGTGTGGCGGCCGTAATTCTTGGTGAGGCCTGTAATGGTAACCAGTTCATTCATGCCTGTGCGCTCCTTTCCGTTTCCGACGGGATTTCCTCCTGAGAGAGGATCCGGATGATATCCTGCGTCTCAAAGCCGAGTCCCTTCATCCGGGCGAGGAAGCTGAGGATCTCCTCTTTTGCGAGACTGGTCCGAATCTGTGCGATCATTTGCGTATCCTCCGTTACGAATCTGCCGCTGGTGCGTCTTGTGATGATCAGGCCGCTGCGTTCCAGCTCCGCAAAGGCCTTCTGCATTGTGTTCGGGTTTACGCTGGCCTCTGCGGCAAGCTCCCTGACGCTGGGAAGCTTGTCGCCGGGGCGGTATCTGCCCGATACTATCTGCCGCTGGATGCGTTCCAGAAGCTGTGCGTATATGGGGCGGTCAGAGTCCAGGTTCCATGCCATTCTATCAGTCCTTTCTTTTCTGATGACAGCTTTGGTTATGTGTGAAGCTGTATTACTATAATAATACAATAAGTCTTTTAACAGGACTTGTCAACTCCTTTTTTGAAAAAAAGAAATCCGGAAGGAGGCTAGCGGAGGGAACTGAGGCACGTGTTGCGAAAAGCCGGTTCCTGATGTTATACTGTATACTGATATGGATCCCTGTAGGGAAAGAAGCAGATGGGAGGGAAAGGCATGCCGGATATGATGGAGCAGATAGCGAAGGATGGCTGGGAGGAGAAAAGATCCCCTCTGAACCTTCCCGGCAGACAGATCGAGCTGGAACTGGACAGGGAAGAGATCAGGGAAGGCTTTTTTGAGGTGTCTTCCCAGGACGGCAGGCCGGCTGTCGGTTATGTCAGCTGCCAGGAAGAGAGGATGGAATGTCTGACGCCTTTCTTTTCCGGAAGCCGGGAAAGCATTGCTTACCGGTTTGATTCCCGCGGGATGCGGGAGGGCGACGAGCGCTCCGGGCGGTTCCTGATCCTTTCCGACTGCGGAGAATATGAGCTTTTCTTCCATATAAAGATAAACAGCCGGGAAAGCGGCATCCTGCAGAAGGTTTCGGGGCTGTTTTCCTTTGTGCAGCTGGCAAGGGAGGACTGGGGGGAAGCAAAGAAGCTGTTTTATTCCCCGGAATTTACCAGGCTGCTTACCGGAAACGACAGAAAATACAGAAGCCTGTACAAGGGACTTTCCCATGTCCCGCAAAATGCGCAGAATATGGAAGAGTTCCTGGTGTCCGCCGGCAAAAAGCCGCCCGTGGAGTACGTTTTTCCTTCCGGCGAGCTTGTGGTGAACGCTTCCGGAACGAGACGTGAGCAGGCTCAGCTGTGTGAGACTTTTTCCGTGAAAAGAAGCGGCTGGGGATATACCAGGCTGACGGTGGAGGCGGAGGGGGATTTTCTCTCGCTGGAAAAGAGCGTGCTGACGGAGGAAGATTTCCTGGGCAATCAGTGCGCTATCCCGGTTTTCATTACGCCGGGAAGTCTCCATGGCGGAAAAAATTTCGGAAGGCTCCGCTTCCGTACCCCCTGCGGGATCCTTCGGACGTGGGACGGGCAGGAGACGGACTGCCTGGACATTACGGTCGCCGTGGTCACGGAAAAGCTGTCCGTCACTTCCGCGGCAGGCAGACGCAGGGAAGAGAAGCGTATGACGGTGGAGCTGATGAAGCTGTATCAGGAATTCCGGCTGAAACGCCTGAACGCGGTGCAGTGGAGGACGCGGACTGCGGAGGTGGTGGAACGGCTGCGCCGTCTCAACGAGAGATCCGTGGCCGTGAAGCTTTTCCAGGCCCATCTTCTGATCACGGAGGAACGGTTTGAGGAAGCGGGGCGGATCCTGGACCAGGCAGAGCCTGTGCCGCGGACGGACGGGGCTGAGGCTTATTGCTATTATCTGTACCTGACCAGCCTTTACCGGAGAGACGAGGGATATACGGCGCGGGTCGCCATGAACATAGAGGAGGCGCACCGCGCCGACCGGGGAAGCTGGCAGATCGCGTGGCTGATGCTGTTCCTTTCCCCCGGGCTGCAGAGGAGCGCGTCCCGCAGGTGGCAGTTCCTGGAGGATCAGGCCGCGCACGGGGTAATAAGCCCGGTTTTGTATCTGGAGGCGGTGCAGCTTCTGAATTTCAGCCCTACACTGATCATGAAGATCGGATCCTTTGAACGGCAGGTGCTCCGTTACGGGGCGCGCTGGGGCGTTATCTGCCCCGATCTGGCAGGGCATCTTTCCTATCTCGCGGAAAAGGAGAAATACTACAGCCCTGCCCTTTTCGACACGCTGCGGCTGGTTTATGAGAAAACGCCGTCCGCGGCGCTGCTGCAGGCTGTCTGTACGCTCCTGATCAAGGGAAACAAGACCGGAAGGGAATACGTGGAATGGTACAGGGCGGGCGTGGAACAGGATCTGAGGGTGACCAGGCTGTATGAGTATTTTATGAATTCGCTGGATCCGGAGGAGGAGACGGAGATCCCCCGGAGCGTGCTTTTGTACTTTGCCTATCAGAGCAACCTGGACCAGGAGCGTCTTTCGCTTCTGTATGTCTACATCCAGAAGCATCGCGAGGAGTTCCCCGAGCTGTATCAGGCTTATCGGGGACAGCTGGAGCGTTTCCTGCTCCAGCAGCTGTACCGGGGAAGGACCAGCCGCAACCTGGCGTATCTGTATGAGAATGTGCCGGATGAGAAGCTGCTCACAAAGGATAACTGCCGGGCGTTGGCAAAGGTGGTGTTCCTTCAGCAGCTGGACTGTGAGGGAGAGGATATCCGGCAGGCGGTGGTCATCCATGACAGGCTGCGGGGAGAACAGATATATCCGGTGGAAAACGGGCGCGCCTTTGTGGAGGTATATGACAGGGACTGCGAGATCCTGCTTGAGGATGAACATCATAACCGATATGCGTCGGGAAGGGCGCATCGGCTGACCCGGCTTATGGATCCGCAGCTTTCCATGAAGCGGATCGCTCCCTGGACGGAGAACCTGCTGGGATGTGACCTGTATTTCTGTGACTTCCGGGACGGAAGGATCCGCGTCACGAAAAAGAACGCGCCCCGTCTGCGGGCGCTTGCGCTCCGGCAGGAAATCCTTCCCGCCTTTGCGCGGGCCATCCGCATGGCTCTGCTGCGGTATTATTACGGGCAGGAGGAGCTGGAGGAGCTGGACCTGCTGTTAAAGGATGTGAAGCGGCCTCAGACGGAAAACGGGGACGTTTATGAGACCACAGGCTTTCTGGTGATGCGCTCCTTTTATGGAAAGGCGTATGAATGGCTGGAGGGGCTGGACCTGGAAAAGGAACCGGCGGAGATCCTCCTGCGTCTCGCCAGCAGGCTCCTGGAAAACGGACAGTATGAGGATGAAAAGCGGCTGACGGCGATCGCTTCCAGCGCCTTTTTCCGGGGGAAATATGACAGCCATGTCCTGTCCTGGCTGGCGGAGCATTATGAGGGGACGAGGGAAGAACTGCTGCAGCTGCGAAAGGCGGCGGAGGATTTTGCCGTGGATACCTATCTTTTGACGAAGCGGCTTCTGATACAGCTCCTGTTTACCGGAGGAGACGTCATGAAGGATACGCCCCTTCTTCGGAGGTATGTGCGCGAGGGAGGGCAGACGGAGCTTGAGGAAGCGTTCCTGCACCGCGCCAGCGGGCTTTTCCTGATGGAAGGGGAGAAGATGGAGCCTTATATCCTGAAGGATATCGCCAGGCTGGAGAGCGGAGGGGAAGAGCTCAGCGATATGTGCGCCCTTGCTTTCCTGGAATATTATTCCCGCCGGGGGGATGAGCGGACGGAAGAAACGGACGGGCTGATCCGCAGGCTGGGCGGCCGGCTGATGGCGAAGGGAATGTTCCTTCCCCTGTTCCAGGAATATGCGGATCTGCTGGAAGGGGCAAAGATGCTTCAGGATAAGACCATTGTGGTGTATAAAGGAAGAAAGGAGCGCCCGGTTTCCATCCACTACAGGATCCTTTGCTCCGACGGCCCGGGCCTGCCCGCCGCGCCGCAGACAGGCCCCGGGCAGAGCATGGAGATGCAGCATATGTACGCGGGAATCTATGCCGCCCGTTTTGTGCTGTTTGCCGGGGAGCGCCTACAGTATTACATTACGGAAACCTTTGCGGCTTCGCCGCAGGAGAAGCTGGATGAAGGGGAGCTGAAGGCGTCGGACAGCCTGTTCGGGAAGGGAAGTCGCTACGGCCTCTTAAATGAAGTGTTTTCTGCCCAGCTGGCAGGGGAAGCGGGGGAGGCTCAGGAGAAGCTGGAGAAATATCTGATGACGGAATGGATGACGCAGGGGCTGTTCGGGCCGGAAGTGGGAGGATAAGCCATGTTTTTTGGGAATACGGGAAAAAAGGGGATGAACGGCGGCATCCTGGGGATAGACCTGGACGACCGGTTCGCCCAGATCAGCTTCTGGCTTCCGGGAGAACAGACGCCGGAGACAGTTTCTGCCGGGGAAAAGGAGGATTGCCTGATCCCTGCCGTCCTCTGCCGCAGGGCGGACCGGGATGTATGGACCTATGGAAAGGAAGCGCTGGAGACAGCCCGGAAGGGGGAGGGGATCCTGGCGGACCGCCTGCTTTCCCGGGCGCTTCTGAAGGAAGAGGTGGAGGTCGCCGGGGAACGGTTTGAAGCAGCGGCGCTGCTCGCCCTTTTCCTGAAAAGAAGCCTTTCCCTTCTTGGCGGCAGGATGCGCCCGGAAAAGGCGGATTTTCTCATGATCACGATGGACGCGGTGGACAGCCGGGCGCTGGAACTGGCGGAGCGGATCGCGGTCTTTCTGTCTCTTGCGCCGGAACGGGTGTCCTGCCAGAGCAGGGCGGAAAGCTTTTTTTACTATAATATCAGTCAGCCGCAGGAATTGTGGAGACATCTGTGCCTGGTCTGTGACTTCGGCGGCAGGCGGCTGAAAACCCTGCTGTTTGAGGTGAACCGGCATACCAGGCCGGCGACCGTGACGGTTACGCAGGAGGAGCATCCCGGGCTGGAAAGGGACCTGGATGAAAACGGAGGTTATGGGGAAGGAATGCCGGAAGAACGGGCGTCGGAGCTGGATGAGGCATTTCTTTCCCTGTTTGACAGACTTTCCGACGGAAAGGTGATCGATACCGTTTATCTGATCGGGGACGGTTTCGCGGGGGAATGGTATCCGAAGACGCTTTCCGCGGTGTGCCGGAACCGCAGAGTATTTCAGGGAAACAATCTCTACAGCAAGGGGGCCTGCTATGGGGGATGGGCGAAACAGCCAGGCAGCGACGCCTCGCGCAGGGAATATGTTTACCTTGGCAGCGATATGCTGAAGGTGAACCTGGGCCTGCAGGCGGAGAAAAGAGGGAAGGAATTCTGCCTTTCTCTCCTGGACGCGGGGATGAACTGGTTTGACGCAAGGGGAGAATGTGAATTCCTGCTGGATGCGGACCACAGCTTCACCCTGCGGCTGACGCCGGTGAGCGGGAAAAAGATGCGGGAGGTAGTGGTGACTCTTTCCGGGATGCCTGACAGGCCGCCCTTTGCCACGAGGATCTTTCTTTCGGCAAGCTGCCCAGACGCGAAGACCGTAAAGCTGAGGATAGAGGACAGGGGCTTTGGGGAATTTTACCCTTCTTCCGGCCTGGTGTGGGAGGAGAGCCTGTCGCTGACGGAGACGCTTAGAGAATAAAGATCTCAAAACAGAGGTGAAAAACGAAAAATGGGAAAAGCGATCCTTTGTCTCGGACGGTATGCACAGATCCCATACCGTTTTGAAAAAACGAAAACGAGGGTATTCTGTCTGGAGGAGCTCTGCTTCTACCTGAGGGAAAACGCCGCTCTTGTGGATGCCTCCTGTTTTACCCGACAGCTGGCGGACTGGCTGGAGGACCAGTGCGGCCTGCCGGAGCTGGCGGCCCGGCTGCGCGCCCTCCTGAAGGGAAAGGAAAAACCGGAGGCCATCGCCCCGCAGATCCTGGAATATGCGGGCTGCTTCAGCGAAAAGGAGATCCGGGATACCGGACGTCTGATCCGGCTCGGGGCGGATGCAGCGCTTCCGGAAAAACAGAAAGCCAGGGCGGACTATTTTTTGGAGAACCGGCGCTATGCCATGGCAATTCAGGAATACAGCAGGATCCTGAGGGAGGAAGAGGCCCGGATCCCTTCTTTTGACGGGAAGCTGTACCATGCCCTTGGGACTGCGCAGGCAGGTCTTTTTTTCTTTGACAGGGCGGCGGATTCCTTTGAAAAGGCATACCGGCTGAGCGGAGAGGAGGAAAGCCTGCTCTGTTTTCTCGCCGCGAAACGAATGGGCCTTTCGGAGCAGGAGTATCTGGCTTTCCTGACGGAGCATGGCGAGTATTACGAGACGTCCCTGAAGCTGGAGGAGAGAATGACAAAAAGAAGGGAGGCCTGGACGGATGAACGCAACGCCTCCCGGATCTCTTCTATCCGGAGCGCTTTCTTTTCCGGCGACAGGGAACAGTACAGCCGCCTGATGCGGCGGGAGACAGAGCGGCTCAGAGAGGAGTACCGGATCTTCGCGGCGGAGGATCTGCCGATCGGAGGCGCCTGATTTGTCGGGTTCTTTCCTTTTCGGCCGGCCAGGAATCCGGTTTTTTGGCATTATGTAGAAAATAGGACGCCGGAAAGGTGCATTCTTGACTTCTTGGCGGCGGTGCGCTACACTGTTTTTGCAAATGCCATATGCGGATCCTGCGCGGTATGGCAGGCTACAGCTTTCACAGATGAAGAGAAAGGACAGGTATCGAATGGAAAAACTGGAACAGCTCTACGAAGGCAAGGCGAAGAAGGTATTTAAGACTGACGATCCCGATGTGCTGATCGTGGACTACAAGGACGACGCCACCGCGTTCAACGGAGTGAAGAAGGGAACCATCGTTGGAAAGGGCGTCATCAACAATAAGATGAGCAACCGTGTGGACCAGCTTCTGGAGAAGGAAGGGGTTCCCACGCATTATATTGAGGAGCTTTCCGACCGCGAGACGGCCGTGAAGAGAGTGGAGATCGTTCCTCTTGAGGTGATCATCCGCAATGTGGCTGCGGGAAGCTTTTCCAAGAGGCTGGGAGTGCCGGAGGGAACGCCCTTCGAGCAGCCTACCATCGAATTCAGCTATAAGAACGACGATCTGGGCGATCCGCTGATCAATTCCTATTTCGCCGTTGCCCTGAAGCTTGCCACCTGGGACGAGATCGAGACGATCAAGAAGTACGCGTTCAAGGTGAACGAGGTGCTGAAGGCTTATTTCCTTCAGGCGGATATCAAGCTCATCGACTTCAAGATCGAGTTCGGCCGTTACCATGGACAGATCATCCTGGCGGATGAGATCAGCCCGGATACCTGCCGTCTGTGGGACGTACACACCAATGAAAAGCTGGACAAGGACCGCTTCCGCCGTGACCTGGGAAATGTGGAAGAGGCCTATAATGAGGTATTCCACAGACTCGGCCTGTAAGACGGACCGGGCCTGGCGGGGAGCGGCTCCGGCTGGATGACGGAAACCGGAGCTCCTGCCTGGAACAGAAAAAATGAATATCGGGCCTGCGCGGCGGCCGGGCAGAAAACGGAGCCGATGATCAGGCCTGTGAAAATGGTTAATGACGACCGCCGCGGGGGCATCCCGCGGCGGTTTCGTGTTTTTGGCAGCCGGAGCCTGCGCAGGCCGGAGCCGTCCGCTTTGGCGGACTGGCGGATGGAAAGCGCAGCCGGCAGAAAGCGGGAAGAGATGACGGAAAACAGCCTGATACAAAACAGAGAAGACGGACTGAAGGAAGAATGCGGCGTCTTCGGCATGTACGATTTTGACGGAAAAGATGTGGCGGGGACGATTTATTACGGGCTTCTCGCCCTGCAGCACAGGGGACAGGAGAGCTGCGGCATCGCCGTGAGCGATACCGCCGGGCCTAAGGGGAAGGTCGTTTCCATAAAGGACATGGGACTGGTCAACGAGGTCTTTCATCCGGAGAACATCGGCCGGCTGAAGGGGGATATCGGCGTGGGACACGTGCGGTATTCCACGGCGGGAAGCAGCATCAGGGAAAACGCGCAGCCGCTGGTGCTGAACTATGTGAAGGGAGCGCTGGGGCTTGCGCATAACGGAAATCTGGTGAACGCGCCGCAGCTTCGCCGGGAGCTGGAATATACGGGAGCCATTTTTCAGACCTCCATCGATTCGGAGCTGATCGCCTGCCACATCGCCAGGGAACGGCTGAACTGCGGCAGCGTGGAGGAAGCGGTGGGCCGGGCCATGAGAAAGCTTCAGGGCGCGTACAGCCTGGTCATCATGTCGCCGAGAAAGCTGATCGGCGCCAGGGATCCCTTCGGCTTCCGGCCCCTGTGCATCGGAAGGAGAGACAATGCCTGGCTGCTGGCGTCGGAGACCTGCGCCCTAGATACGGTGGGAGCCCAGTATGTCCGGGACGTTCTGCCGGGAGAGATCGTCACGATTTCTCCGGAAAAGGGGATCGAATCCGATACCCGCCTCTGCCTTCCGGAAAAAAGGCATGCCCGCTGTGTGTTTGAATACATCTATTTCTCGCGGCCGGACAGCTTTTTTGACGGGGTGAGCGTTTATCAGGCGCGGCTGCAGGCCGGGCGCTTTCTGGCCATGGATTCTCCGGCGGGAGCGGATCTTGTGGCCGGCGTGCCGGAATCCGGGAACTGCGCGGCGATGGGATATGCCATGCAGTCCGGCATCCCCTACGGAACCGTTTTTGTAAAAAATTCCTATATCGGCCGGACCTTTATCCGGCCTGGACAGAAGGCAAGGGAAAACAGCGTGCAGGTCAAGCTGAACGTGCTCCGGGAGGCGGTGGAGGGAAAACGGATCATTCTGATCGACGACTCCATCGTCCGGGGAACCACCTCGGACCGGATCGTGCGCATGCTGCGGGAAGCCGGGGCGAAGGAGGTGCATATGCGCGTCAGCTCGCCGCCGTTTCTCTGGCCCTGCTATTTCGGGACGGATGTGCCCGCAAGGGAGCAGCTGATCGCCTATAATCGGAGTATCGAAGAGATCCGGAGGGTGATCGGGGCGGATTCCCTGGCCTACCTGCGCACGGAGAGGCTTTCGGAGATGGCAGGCGGGAGGGGGATCTGCACGGGCTGCTTTACCGGAAGCTATCCCATAAACCCGCCCCGGGAGGATATCCGCGGAGAATATGACCGGTAGACAGCAGGACGGGACCGGAAAAGGATCAGAAAAAAGAACGAGAACAGAAAGGAATCGGATATGAGCAATACGGACAGATATGTAAGCCCGCTTTCGGAGCGGTATGCCAGTAAGGAAATGCAGTATATTTTTTCACCGGACAAGAAATTCCGCACCTGGAGAAGGCTGTGGATCGCGCTGGCGGAGACGGAGAAGGAGCTGGGACTTCCCATCACGGACGAGCAGATCGCGGAGCTGAAGGAGCACGCGGAGGACATCAACTATGACGTGGCGAAGGCCAGGGAGAAGGAGGTGCGCCACGATGTGATGAGCCATGTGTACGCCTACGGCGTACAGTGCCCGAAGGCGAAGGGCATCATCCATCTGGGAGCGACCTCCTGCTACGTGGGAGACAATACGGACATCATCATCATGACGGAGGCCCTGAAGCTGGTGAAGAAGAAGCTGGTGAACGTGCTTTCCGAGCTCGCCGCTTTCGCGGACCGCTATAAGGACCTGCCCACGCTTGCCTTTACCCATTTCCAGCCCGCCCAGCCCACCACGGTGGGAAAGCGCGCTGCGCTGTGGATGCAGGAATTCTGCCTGGATCTGGAGGATCTGGATCATGTGATCTCCACCATGAAGCTGCTTGGCTCCAAGGGGACCACAGGAACCCAGGCCTCTTTCCTGGAGCTGTTTGACGGCGACATGGACAAGGTCAACGCCCTGGATCCCATGATCGCGCGGAAAATGGGATTTTCCGCCTGCTATCCGGTATCCGGACAGACCTATTCCCGCAAGGTGGACACCAGAGTGCTGAACGTGCTGGCCGGTATCGCGGCAAGCGCCACCAAGATGTCCAACGACATCCGCCTGCTGCAGCACCTGAAGGAGGTGGAGGAGCCTTTCGAGAAGAGCCAGATCGGTTCCTCCGCCATGGCCTACAAGAGAAATCCCATGCGCAGCGAGCGCATTGCCTCCCTGTCCCGCTATGTGATCGCGGATGCCCTGAACCCGGCGATCACCTCCGCCACCCAGTGGTTTGAGAGAACGCTGGACGATTCCGCCAACAAGCGCCTGAGCGTTCCGGAAGGCTTCCTGGCCGTTGACGGCATCCTGGATCTGTGCCTGAACGTGGTGGACGGCCTGGTGGTATACCCGAAGGTGATCAGAAAGCACCTGA
>DWUW01000011.1 GCA_019120525.1 Candidatus Eisenbergiella stercorigallinarum
ACGTCCCATAAGAATGACTTTATTCATATTCCCTCCTGTAACGAGAAAAGCATGAACCGATTAAGCCTCACGCTTTACAACTAAATATCTCATTACGTTGTCCATGATGCGCACACGGCTCTCGATCTCAGCGGGAACAGAAGTCTCTGCATCGAACTGGATGAAATAGTAGAAGCCTTCCCTCATCTTCTGGATCTCATAGGCAAGCCTCTTCTTTCCCCAGTCGTCCACGTTGGTGATCGTGCCGCCGAATCTTTCGATCAGAGCCTTGCATTTGTCAACGACAGCAGCTCTCTCATCGTCTTCGATCTTCGCATTCACAACAAGCGCTAATTCGTATTTGCTCATAGTTACCTCCTTTTGGTCTCTGGCCCCTTCTTCAGGAGCAAGGAATTTATATATCACGGACTGCTATTTTACCACACAGTCCCGATGATTTCAAGCTTTTTCACGAATCTGACGGACATTTTTTTCCACCAGCTTCCTGGGCACCATGATCTGATGCCCGCATCCCAGGCATTTCAGACGGAAATCCGCGCCTGTCCGCAGGACCTCCCATTCCATACTGCCGCAGGGATGCTTCTTCTTCAGCCTGATGATATTCCCAACCTCGATTTCCATGCCTGCCTCCCTATAGCTGTGAAAAAATCTCCCCGATGCTGCCCTGCACCACCAGATCTGCCTGCGCGTCCCTGGCTGTGGGCGTCCGGTTGACCAGGATCAGCCTGCTGCCCCGGTAATAGTCGATCAGTCCTGCAGCCGGATAAACCACCAGCGAGGTCCCTCCGACAATAAGTACGTCCGCGTCCATGATCGCCCTGACCGCCCGGTTCAGGATGCCGCTGTCTAGCCCCTCTTCATAGAGGACCACATCCGGCTTGACCATGCCGCCGCAGCTGCACCGGGGGATCCCTTCCGACGCCAGGATATATTCCGCGTCATAAAACTTATGGCAGCGCTCACAGTAATTGCGCAGGACGCTTCCGTGAAGTTCCAGCACATTTGAGCTCCCCGCCTTCTGATGCAGGCCGTCGATATTCTGCGTGACCACCGCCTTCAGTTTTCCCTCCCGCTCCCATTGGGCCAGCTTTCTGTGCGCCGCGTTCGGCTGCGCGTCCAGACAGAGCATCTTGTCCCTGTAAAACCGGAAAAACTCCTCCGGCCTTTCCCGATAAAAGGTATGGCTGAGGATCGTTTCCGGCGGGTAAGCATATTTCTGATGGTACAGCCCGTCCACGCTCCTGAAGTCCGGGATCCCGCTCTCCGTGGAGACTCCTGCGCCGCCGAAAAAAACGATATTATCCGTCTGATCGATCCATTCTTTCATCTGCAGCAGATTTCTGTCCAATTTTTCCGCCTTCCTTTCCTCAAAAGCGCGCCGTCCTCCGCCGGCGCGCCTTTCTTAAGCTTCTTCCGGGAGCAGCCCGTTTTCCCTCTCAAACTCCACATATTTCCGGTCCTCGTGGGTGATATGGATCTTCCACCACTCCTGAAGATATTCAAATACTTCTCCCAGCATCTCGTCCTGGGTCGCCAGGGACAACTCAGGAACCCTTTCGATAAACCCGCGGATCTTATCCCGGAAAACATCGTGCTGTCCTCTGTGCGCCTCGATCCCCTCAAAGCCGATCCGCTCCATGAATTCCTCTTCCTCCGCGAAATGCACCACCGTATAATACTCCAGCCCTTCCAGGATCTTACGGATATCGTCAGCCTTGAAAAGCATGTTCTCGTCAGTGAAAAGCTCATGCGCCCGCCAGGTATAATCCAGCATCTTCGCATGCTGCTGATCGATCCTGTCGTTTCCGGTACGGTATTCGTCACTGATCTCGTATCGTTTCATTTCTGCTGTAACCCCACTTCCTTTTCTCTGTATTTTCCGTTCCCCGCGAAGATTCCCCCAATCTCCGCTTTGTGAGCCAAGTATACCATACTTTTAAAGGTTTGGATACCATGGAAACAGAGGCCGGGCAAGTTATTTTTTTATCCCCCGCGTTCCCGCTTCCGCCTGTTTTGCGATCACCTCTGACCAGTCGGAAATACCGATATAGTCCAGGGCGAACTGCGTATATTCCTCCGCCCTGTCCGTATCAATATACTTAAACACCTCATAGATCATCTTTCTGCGCCCGTTCTGGTAGGAAAGCCCCAGCGCAAGCCCCTGGGAAACCTCCTCCGCCGCATCCGTTTCACGGGAAAGGATCAGCGCGTCAATGTGCGGATTGTTTTCCGCGATATAATAGGCATATACAAAAGCTGCCGCCTGGGCATCTTCCCCGTAAGCCGAAGTGAACCCCATCTCACTCAGGAGGAAATGCCTCACCTGCCCTTCAGGATCCAGGAATTCCTCCTTCTGCAGATAATCTGTCACCACCCCGATATTATAAATGGTCACCACAGAAGTGTCCTCCGTGTCCTGCACCAGCCTTTCATCCTGTCCGGACATATCCCAGAACCTCGGCCATGTCATGGGAATGGAATAAGGGTGATGGGCCATTCCCCAGCCGATATTCCCCTCCTGCCTGATCTGCGTGTTGAATTCATCCAGAATATCCCTGGAATTGTAACTGTCTTCGCCCGTCACTTCCCGGTTCCACTGCTGATCCAGGGAGATATAAATCCGGGCGTTCGCGTTCACACTCTTGATCACATTATAACAGATACGGAAAGCCCTGACATATTCCCTGACATAGGTCTGAAGATCCACGTACTGCATATAGTTCCAGAGAGAACGGACATTGATCTCATTTCCCACGATCCAGTTCATCACGATGCCGTGCTCCCTGTCCCGATAGCGTTCCGCCAGAAAAGAGACCACAGCCGCCAGATATTCGCTCCCTTCCTCCTGCGCGGCGTTAAACGCGTAATAGTAAGCTTCCCCATCCCTGGAAAGCGGATGGATCATCTGAGGGTAATCTTCCGATTTATCATTCAGCAGGATTGCCGTACTCACAATCCCTTTTCGCGTCAACGTGCTGAAGGCATAATCGTATTCGCTTACGACACGTCCGTTCAGCTCATAATCCTTCCCATTGTAAGTATAAATGATGGTGGGGTAATTTCTGTCCGTAGTCGGCCCCAGGAGCCTTGATAACGGAATATTATATACCGCATGCTTTACCCCAAGCTCATCCAGCTCCGTGGTCCCCAGCTTCTGGGAATCCACCAGCAGCCCTTTGATGGAATCCGTCTCAGGGAACGGCTCCGCATAGTCTGAAAGGATTTCCGGGTTCGTGATATAATGCGGCGTGCTCACAGCCATATAGCTGCCATCCCGCTTCACAGCCACCACAAACTTGTCATACAGCCGTGGACCTTCCGCGTCTCCGGACAGCTCTCCCTCCAGGATAAATTCCCGCGCGATTTCCGTCTGCGAGATCGGTTTCTCCCCTTCCGGGATCGACTCCTCATACACCCTCAGCGCAAACAGATAAAATCTGCCGTCGTCACTTTCCGGAAGGGCCGGCGCCGTTCCTTTCAGGGCAAAATGTCCTTCTTCCGAAAGGGCCTCGCAGGAATCCACCCGGACCTGCGAAGCAGCGATCTCCACCTCCGAAGCCAGAACGCCCTCTCCCGCCGCTCCGGCAAGTACAGCCTCCCTCAGGCCCGCGGCAGCATCCATCCCTCCCCATGTCCCGCCGCATCCGGCCAGCACGGCGGAAAGCAAAAAAAGAACGCAAACAATGATTCCTGCGCCCCGTAATGTATGTCCTGATCGATCTCCGGCAGAACTTCCCTCTCCGTTTCCTTCAGGAATCTCTTCTGTATTTGAAGCCTGTTTCATCTTTTCCGCTGTTTCCTCTTCATTCAACCAAATCTCATCCTGCCGCCAGAATGACTTTTTACAGAAATGTTACACACTTTACGGTACATTGTAACATATCAAAGGGACACTCTACAATAGGTTCTTTACATAAAAGCTCCCCGTTTCCCCAGATAAGTCTTATAGCTGGTAGGAGACATCCCGTATTCCTTTCTGAAGTTTCTCAGGAAGGAAGAATAGTCTGAAAAACCGCATCTACCCCATACCTCTCCCACAGCCGCCCCTTCCTGCAGCAATTCACAGCAGCGGATCAGCCTTTTGTTATTCAGGTAGGCATGCGCCGTTGTTCCTGTCAGCTCTTTAAAACGGCGCAGAAAATAATACTTGCTCATGTGCGCCTCCTGCGCCAGCTCATCCAGCGTGACCGGCTCCTGCATGTGCGCTTCGATGTAGGCGTTGACCTTCTCCACCAGTTCATGATGCACCCGCATCTTCTCTCCGGAGGCGAACGCCTCCTTTTCACACAGCTCGTTCAGATACAGGAAAAAAAGCGTCAGCTGCGCCCTGTCATACAGCCGCTTCCCCTCCATCCCCTCCATATCCGGCACATCCGTCATCGCCGTCCGCACCAGCATGCCGTGCAGGATCCCTTCGTAATACAGCGGGAAATGATAGACGGCTCCTTTTCCCCGCTCAAAACACCGGCTCAGGTCTCTCTCCCCGGCAGACAGCCGGTCTAACATCTGCCTGCTGATCCACAGTACGATCCTCCTGGAGCGGACGTGCTTCCCCTCCACATAATGATACTTATGCATCACGTTTCTCCCGATCAGCAGAAAATCCCCTTTTTTCAGGAAATAGGTCACATTGTCCACCAGGCTGGAAAATTCCCCGTCCAGAATATAGATGATCTCATAAAAATCATGATAATGAAGCGCCGTGGCCCCCGCCGGCGCGCCGTGCTTCTCATAGATCTCAAAATCCTCCCGGATCATATACTGCCGTTCATCGTCCCCGCTCATGAAGCTGGTCCTGATCTCCGCCATATCCGTCCCTCCCGCTTCCGGTTTCCTTCTCCCATCTTAGAGCAATTTTTGCCTGTTTTCAAGCAAGAAATGGTATATGCAAGCATTTTTTATTTTTCTATAATGAAACCATGAATGACAGGAAAAGGCTTCAATGAGCCGCAAGCCATATTTTTACAGAAAGAGAGGGACTTATTTATGCAGATGACACTGAGATGGTACGGAAGCCGTTTCGACACCGTGACCCTGCAGCAGATCCGCCAGATCCCCGGCGTGACCGGCGTGATCTCCACCCTGTACGACACCGCGCCCGGGGACGTGTGGGAGCTTTCCGACATCCTTGCCCTGAAAAAAGAGATCGAGGACGCCGGGCTGAGCCTTGCCGGCATCGAAAGCGTCAACGTCCACGACGCCATCAAGGCCGGTCTTTTCGACCGCGACAAGTATATCGACAACTACATCGCCACCCTGGAGAATCTGGGAAAGGCAGACATCCATCTGGTCTGCTACAACTTCATGCCCGTATTCGACTGGACCAGAACCGAGCTGGCCCGCGTACGCCCGGACGGCTCCACCGTGCTCGCCTACACCCAGGAGGCCGTGGATCAGCTGAATCCGGAGGAAATGTTTTCCTCCATCTCCGGCGACACCAACGGCACCATCATGCCCGGCTGGGAACCGGAACGCATGCAGCACATCAAAGAGCTGTTTGAAATGTACCGCAGCGTGGACGACGAGGCGCTTTTTTCCAACCTGAAATATTTCCTGGAGCGCATCATGCCCGTCTGCGACAAATATGACATCAACATGGCCATTCACCCGGACGACCCCGCCTGGAGCGTATTCGGCCTTCCCCGCATCATCATCAACAAGGCCAACATCCTGCGCATGATGAAAATGGTGGACAATCCGCACAACGGCGTGACCTTCTGCTCCGGCTCCTACGGCACCAACCTGGAAAACGACCTGCCGGACATGATCCGCTCCCTGAAGGGAAGGATCCATTTCGCCCATGTGCGCAACCTGAAATTCCATTCTCCCACCAACTTCGAGGAATCCGCCCACCTTTCTTCGGACGGAAGCTTTGATATGTATGAAATCATGCTCGCCCTTTACGACATCGGCTTTACCGGTCCCATCCGTCCCGATCACGGCCGCATGATCTGGGGGGAGGTGGCCATGCCCGGCTATGGCCTCTATGACCGCGCCCTCGGCGCCACGTACTTAAACGGCCTGTGGGAGGCCATTGAGAAATCCCACAGAAAATAACGCCCAAACCAGTCAGAGCGGCCTTCTCCGCCGTACGAAACGCGGTCCGGCTAAAGAAGCGGCCGGACCGAAAAGAAAGGAAGCGTAAAAACATGGAACTGACGTTACAGGGACTGAAACAGTCCGAACAATGGAAAAAAGCAGGCTACAGCCTTCCGGAATACGACATTCCCGCCGCCGTAGCCCGCACCCGTGAAAATCCCCGCTGGATCCACTTCGGCGCCGGAAACATCTTCCGCGCCTTCCAGGCGAACGCGGCCCAGGAGCTTTTAAACCGCGGCGTAATGGACACAGGCCTGATAGCGGCGGAGGGCTACGACTATGAGATCATCGAAAAAATGTACCGCCCTCACGACAACCTCAGCATCCTCGCCACCCTCCGGGCAGACGGCGCCGTGGAAAAAACGGTTGTGGGAAGCATCCTGGAATCCCTCATTCTGGACAGCGGCAACGCGGCGGAATATGACCGCCTGAAAGAGATCTTCCGCACCCCTTCCCTTCAGATGGCGAGCTTTACCATCACCGAAAAGGGCTACAGCCTGACCAGCGCGAAGGGCGAAACCCCTTCTGACATCGCCTATGATTTTACCCATGGGCCCAAAGCTCCCAGAAGCTATCTGGGAAAGGTTTCCTCTCTGATCTATGAACGTTATCTCGCCGGGGCGCTTCCGTTAAGCCTCGTCAGCATGGACAACTGCTCCCACAACGGAGACAGGCTCTATGCCGCGGTGAACGCCTTTGCCGAAGCCTGGCAGCAAAACGGCCTGGTTCAGGACGGGTTCGTTTCCTACATCAACGATAAGAAAAAGATTGCCTTCCCCTGGACCATGATCGACAAAATCACGCCCCGGCCCGACGACACAGTAAAGGCCATGCTGGAACAGGACG
>DWUW01000117.1 GCA_019120525.1 Candidatus Eisenbergiella stercorigallinarum
CTCAGCAGCGTTGGCCTTCGCGTAGATCTTGATCTCTTTTCCGTCAACAGTGATGGAATCCTCACCGTAGGAAACCTTGTCAGCCAGCTCGTATCTGCCCTGGGTAGAATCATACTTCAGCAGGTGAGCAAGCATCTCGGGAGAAGTCAGGTCGTTGATCGCAACGATCTCAAATCCTTCTGCGCCGAACATCTGTCTGAACGCAAGACGTCCAATACGGCCAAAACCATTAATTGCTACTTTTACTGCCATTTTTAATTCCTCCTAAAAATGTTTTTTATATCATTCTGCCAGACACAACAAAGACTGCCGTGTCTGGCACGGCCTGTCCGAATTATGCTTGACAAAATTTTATCAGCAAATTCATTGTACCTAATCCGCCCAAAAATATCAAGATGTAAATCGAAAAATATTGGAAAATGAACAAATTTTACAAAAAATTCAGATTTGCCGGGCCGTTGCCATATTCCTCCGCCTGTGCTACACTTTCAGCAGGAAAGCCGCCCTTTTTCCCGAAAGCGCCGGGCGGCGGAAGGGAGTTTTTTTATGTCGATCTGTGCCGATTATCACCTGCATTCTTCCTTTTCCGGAGACTCGGACGCCCCCATGGAATCCATGATCCAAAAGGGGGTGGAGCTGGGCCTTACGCGGATGTGCTTCACGGAGCATATGGATTTTGAATTCCCGGTATCGGATATCTCTCCGGCGGGGATTTTTGAGGTCAATGTGGATTCCTATCTCTATGATCTTCTGTCATACCGGGAAAAATACCGGGACAGGATCCGCGTTCTTTTCGGGCTGGAGCTTGGGCTGCAGGCTCATCTTGCGCCGCTGCAGGCCGCCTGCGCCGCGTCGAAGCCCTTCGATTTCTTCATCGGCTCCTCCCATCTGTGCGCGGGGAAGGATCCGTACCAGCCTTATTTCTGGGAAGGACGGAGCGAGGAGGAAGCGCTGCGGGAATACTTTTCTTCTATAATAGAGAATCTGGAGACCTTCACGGACTTTGACGTATACGGCCACCTGGACTATGCGGTCCGCTACGCGCCGCAGCAGGATAAGGGTTACTGTTATGAAAAGTACGCGGATCTGTTCGAGCGGATCCTGGATCTTCTCCTGGAAAACGGGATCGGGCTGGAGATCAACACGGGAGGGATCGGCTACGGCCTGCGGGAAGCCAACCCCTGCGCGGCCATCCTGCGCCGCTACCGCGAAAAGGGCGGCGAGATCATCACGGTCGGCTCCGACGCCCACAGGCCGCAGGACCTGTGCCGCTTCTTCGGCCGGGCGGAAGAGATCCTGAAGGACTGCGGCTTCCGATATTATACGGTTTTTGAGAACCGGACGCCGCATTTTGAAAAGCTGTGAAAGGTACCGGCAGAAAAACCTGTAGCGAAAGAAAACGCCCCGCGCGGTCCAGGCCGCACAGGGGCGTTTTCTTTCGCTACAGTCATTGTCCGCAGAGGACGATAATCTTATCCGGGGTGGTCTGGGGCGGGATGCTCCGGGTGGTCTGGCTGTAGAGCACCACCAGGGTGTGCCCGCCCGGATTGCCCAGGTAGGTCTGGTTATTCTGTGTCACCACCGTGGTGGAGGGCGCCAGGTTCAGCTTCAGCCCCTGGTCGCTGCTGAGAAAAACGTTGTTGAAATAGCCCACATACACCATCTGTCCCTCCGTCTGTGGCGCGATGACGGCCGCCACATACTGGGGCGGATAGATCAGGGGCGCGGCCGCGTTTCCGTTGTAAAAAACGGTAACAGGGAGGCTCTCATACAGGGTCGTATAGTCCACCACAAAGGTGTCCGCGTTCATGAAGAAGTTCACCACATTTCCCGCTTCGTTTTCCACGGTGACCACCTGGGAACAGCCGTCGTACCTTCCCATGTTTCCCGCTGCCTCGATACTGGTGATCACCCCGGTAAAGGTCATATAGACCGGTCTCTGCGTCATGCCGAACTGATTGTAATGAAACTCCATACTGTGGTTTCCTTATCTTCTTTTTTCTACCATTGTATGCGTCCTGCGTCGGCGCGGTTCCCGGCCGCAGGCGTCCTGTCGGCCGGAAAATCTGCGGCGGTCCTTTCTTTGTTCTTCTTTCCTTATTCCGGCTTCACGGCGAACACGAAGCGGCAGTGGTCCTCCGCTTTGATGCGGAATTCCTCATGCGCCCTGGCGTTCGGGCTCCAGGTGTCGTCCCCGCCCACGCCGGTCTGTCTCCAGTTGATGCGCACCACCGTCTTGTCGGAAGGAAGCAGGTCCTTCTGGTGCGCCGCAATTTCCATTTCCTCCGGCGTATAGGGAAGGACATTAGCCTCCACGGCCGGAATCCCCGTAAAGGTCAGGCAGCCGCCGTTCCTGCCTGCGATGGAAAGGCGTCTTACATCCAGGACGTTTCCGCATTCCTGGGGAACCAGATAAGGAACCATCCGGTCCTCCACCTTCGACTGCCAGGTTCCCACAAAAGCGGATTCCTTCCTGTCGATGTAATTCTCGTGTTCTCCTCTTCCAAACCACTCAAAACGGTCAAATTCCTCCGGCAGCGTAAACATCAGTCCAATCTCCGGAATATCCGGAAGGTTCTGCGCGCCATAGTAGCTGTTGTCAAAGAGGATTGTGCCATCCGCATAAACGGAAAGCTTTGTTTCCAGATACGCTTCCGCGGGAAGGGGCGGAATGAACTTCATCGTCACTTCCACATGGTTTTCCTTTTCCGTGGCTCCCGTTACCCATTTGGCCGCCTGCGCGCCCGCGTATCTCCATACATGGGACTTCCAGCTCTGTTTGCTTCCCCGGTCGTTGTCCGTGCTGGCTCTCCAGAAGTTGCAGGCTACCGGCGCCTTCAGGTATTCCCTGCCATTTTTCTTTATACTGTAGAAATCTCCGGTTCTTTTGGAAAAACGGTATTCAAAGTCGGCTCCGCTCAGGATCAGGGCGCCGAAATTCTCAGAAACAGCAATCTTTCCTTCCGCTTTTTCCGCTTTCCCGATCACATCCGTTTCCCGTACGCCGGTCTTCAGCTGTCCCATTGCCACAGCATAGCCCGCGTCAGCCCATTCCGTCCTTTCCTTCAGCACGGCCTTCAGATTCAGGAAGGCTTCCTTCCCTTCTCCAAAGCCGCCTGCCGCAAGCGTCTGCGCAAGAGGAAGGACAGCCTCGGCCTGTTCCCCGGGCGCGCAGGAAAGCGTAAAGCTTCCGCCCGCACAGTACGTTTCATCCACATACAGGCTCCAGTTGAAATCATATTCAGACAGATCGGTAAACAGGCTTCTGTTCCGTACCGTCACCCTTCCGCTGCCCCAGTCGGCGTTTTCAAACACAATATTCTGATAGCAGACGCGTACTTCCTTCATCTTGGGGGTTTCCGTCCGGTCCGCGAACATCAGCCCGTTTCCGCTGAAATTCCCATCATGGTAACCCTCGTTAAAATCTCCGCCGTAGCCAAGATATTCCTTTCCGTTTTCATCCTTTGTGAGGATCGCCTGATCCACATAATCCCAGATGAAGCCGCCCTGAAGCTTCGGATACTTTTCAAAGGCCTCCGTATACTTCACCAGGCTTCCGCAGGAGTTGCCCATGGCATGGGCGTATTCACACAGGATCGCCGGCTTGTCCGGATATTTTTCCGGGAACTTTACCCACTCCGACACAGGCGTATACATGGTGGAGCGCATATCCGTCACATCCTCATAGCCCGGGCAGTGGCTTTCCCCTTCATAGTGCACCAGCCTGGTGCCGTCATGCTCCCTGAGGAATTCCGCCATCTTTCTGAAATTTTCCCCGCAGTAGGACTCGTTTCCCAGAGACCAGATCAAGATACAGGAATGATTCCTGTCACGGTAATACATATCGGATACCCGGTCCAGGACAGCGGCCGTCCAGGCGGGCTTACTTCCGGGAAGGGCAAAGGGCTGTTCGTTCTCCGGGATGCCGTATGTCCAGGTACCATGGGTTTCCAGATTCGTCTCGTCGATCACATACAGGCCGTACTCGTCACACAGCTCATACCAGTAAGGATGGTTGGGATAATGGGAAGTACGGACCGCATTGATGTTGTTGCGCTTCATATCACGCACATCCTGAAGCATGGCTTCCTTCGTAATGGCCCGTCCGAACTTCGCGCCGAATTCATGGCGGTTCGCTCCCTTGAACACGATGCGCTTGTTATTCAGCATCATCAGTCCGTCTTTCATCTCAAAGGTGCGGAAACCGCAGCGGCAGGCCAGGATCGTCTCCTCCTCTCCGGCCTTCAGCGTAAGGACTACCGTATACAGGGACGGGGATTCCGCGCTCCACTGCCAGGGCGTTTCCACATCCTCATAAAACTCCGCTTTTCCGCCCTTCACCTGCGCCACATCCGTAGAAAGGATCCCCCTTCCTTTCGGGCTGTACAGGTCAAGCCGCACCGCGCAGCCCTCAGCGTCCCCTTCCGTCAGGACCTCCACGTTCAGCCGGCCGTCCTGGTAATTTTCATCCAGCAGGGCGTCTACCCGGAAATCCCGGATATGCACTTCGGGCAGCGCGTAAAGATATACGTCACGGAAAATTCCCGCGAGCCGGAAGAAATCCTGATCCTCCAGCCAGCTGCCGTCGCACCAGCGCATCACTCTGACCACAAGCTGGTTCTCTCCCTTTTCCACCAGCTCTGTGATATCAAACTCCGACTGATTAAAGGAGCCTTCCGTATAGCCGGCAAACGTGCCGTTCACGTAAATCTCCCCACAGGACTCGATCCCTTCAAAACGAAGGATCAGCCTCTCCCCTTCCTTCGGGTCCGCCGCAAAGCTTCTGCAGTAAATCCCCACCGGATTGTATTTTCTCGGGATCTGGGGAGGCATGATATCCTCCGTCATCTCCCAGGGATACTTCACATTCACATACTGAGGATAGTCATAGCCCTCCATCTGCCAGTTTGCCGGAACTTTGATCTGTCCCCAGGCATGGGTGTCCATGATCTGCTCCAGCCCATCCGGGAAAGCCGCGTCAACGGCGTCCGGATTCTCGAACAGACGGAACTTCCACATCCCGTTCAGGTCCGTCACCGCCCTCGCGTCCTTATTCCAGGCCAATGCGTCCTCCAGCGTAGGGAAAGGGATAATATCCGTGTGGGGTGCCCTCTTGTTGATCTTAAAGCACTCCGGATTCTGCTCCCAGGGCATGAATCCGTTTTCCTGCACCAGTTTGTTGTTCATTCTTCACATTTCCTCCATCTTGGAATCCTTTTTCTGACTCTGCAGATATCAGCCCTATTGTACCCTGTCTATTCTGCCTTTGGAATGGAAAATCTTGCTATCCTGTGAAGCGGAATCGAGCTTAGCATGGCTGTACTTCGCGTGAGCCACAGCTTCCGGCGAGTTTTTTCTTTTTTCCCTTCCGCTTCCGGCTCTTTTCGTATATAATTAGAAAAATGGAGTCCTTCTGCGAATCAGGGAAGGACGGCATCAGCTATATGGAAAAGCAGAATGGAGGAAAACATGCCAAAGAGAACCGACATCCACAAAGTTCTGATCATCGGCTCCGGCCCGATCATCATCGGCCAGGCCTGCGAGTTTGGCTATTCCGGGACCCAGGCCTGCAAGGCCCTGCGGAAGCTGGGATATGAGATCGTGCTGGTCAATTCCAACCCGGCCACCATCATGACGGATCCGGAAACCGCCGATGTTACCTACATTGAGCCGCTGAATGTACAGCGTCTGGAGCAGATCATCGCCAAGGAGCGCCCTGACGCCCTGCTGCCCAACCTGGGCGGCCAGTCCGGCCTGAATCTGTGCTCGGAGCTGAGCAAGGCGGGCATTCTGGATAAATACAATGTAAAGGTGATCGGCGTCCAGGTGGACGCCATCGAGCGGGGTGAGGATCGGATCGAATTCAAGAAGGCCATGAACGCCCTCGGCATTGAAATGGCAAGAAGCGAGGTCGCCTACAGCGTGGAGGAGGCGCTTGGGATCGCGGACCGTCTGGGGTACCCGGTGGTGCTTCGTCCCGCCTATACCATGGGCGGCGCGGGCGGCGGCCTGGTCTATAATAAGGAAGAGCTGAAAACCGTCTGCGCCAGAGGGCTTCAGGCCAGTCTGGTGGGGCAGGTCCTGGTGGAGGAATCCATCCTCGGCTGGGAGGAGCTGGAGCTTGAGGTGGTTCGTGACGCGGACAACAACATGATCACCGTCTGCTTCATTGAAAACATCGACCCTCTCGGCGTGCATACCGGCGATTCCTTCTGCGCCGCGCCCATGCTCACCATTTCCGAAGAATGTCAGAAGCGGCTTCAGGAGGCTGCGTACAAGATCGTCGAGAGCGTTCAGGTCATCGGCGGCACCAACGTGCAGTTCGCCCATGATCCGGAGACGGACCGTATCGTGGTCATCGAGATCAATCCCCGTACCTCCCGTTCCTCCGCGCTGGCCTCCAAGGCGACGGGCTTCCCCATCGCTCTGGTATCCGCCATGCTGGCCTGCGGCCTGACCTTAAAGGACATTCCCTGCGGAAAATACGGCACGCTGGATAAATATGTCCCCGACGGAGACTACGTGGTCATCAAGTTCGCCCGCTGGGCCTTTGAAAAATTCAAGGGCGTGCAGGATAAGCTGGGCACTCAGATGCGCGCGGTGGGCGAGGTCATGAGCATCGGCAAGACCTATAAGGAGGCCTTCCAGAAGGCCATCCGCAGCCTGGAGACCGGCAGGTACGGTCTGGGCGGGCTGAAAAAGTTCCAGAGTAAAACAAAGGAACAGCTTCTTTCCATGCTTGCGACCCCTTCCAGCGAACGGCATTTTCAGATGTACGAGGCGCTTCTGAAGGGAGCCACCGTCGACGAGATCTACGAGATCACAAAGGTGAAAAAATGGTTCCTCGAGCAGATGAAGGAGCTGACCGAGGAGGAAACCGCTCTGCGTTCCTTCCGCGGAAGCCTTCCCTCCGACGAGCTTCTGATCTCCGCCAAGAAGGACGGATTTTCCGACAAATACATCAGCCAGCTTCTGGAGATCCCGGAGGCTGCCGTGCGCTCCCGCCGGCTCGCCCTCGGCGTCACGGAGGCCTGGGAGGGCGTCCATGTGAGCGGAACGCCGGACAGCGCCTACTACTATTCCACCTATAACGCTTCGGACAAGAATCCGGTCCGTACGGAAAAGCCGAAGGTGATGATCCTTGGCGGCGGCCCGAACCGGATCGGACAGGGAATCGAATTTGACTACTGCTGCGTACACGCTTCCCTCGCCCTGAAAAAGCTGGGCTTTGAGACCATTATCGTAAACTGCAATCCGGAAACCGTTTCCACGGATTACGACACCTCGGACAAGCTCTATTTTGAGCCTCTGACGCTGGAAGACGTGCTGAGCATCTATGAGAAGGAAAAGCCGGTGGGCGTTATCGCCCAGTTCGGCGGACAGACTCCTCTGAACCTGGCTTCCGAACTGGAGAGAAACGGCGTAAAGATCCTCGGCACTTCTCCTTCCGTCATCGATCTGGCCGAGGACCGCGATCTGTTCCGCGCCATGATGGACAAGCTGCACATCCCCATGCCGGAATCCGGCATGGCCACCACCGTGGAGGAGGCCCTCTCCATTGCGGAAAGCATCGGCTATCCCGTCATGGTACGTCCGTCCTATGTTCTGGGCGGCCGCGGTATGGAGGTGGTCTATGACCCGGAAAGCATGGAAGGCTACATGAAGGCCGCCGTCGGCGTCACGCCCGACCGGCCGATCCTGATCGACCGCTTCCTGAACCATGCCATGGAGTGCGAAGCCGACGCCATCAGCGACGGCACCCACGCCTTTGTGCCCGCCGTCATGGAGCACATTGAGCTTGCGGGCATCCACTCCGGCGACTCCGCCTGCATCCTGCCTTCCGTACACATTCCGGCGGACAATCTGGAAACCATCAAGGAATACACCAGAAAGATCGCGGAGGAGATGCATGTCAAGGGGCTGATGAACATGCAGTATGCCATTGAAAACGGAAAGGTTTATGTCCTGGAAGCCAACCCCCGCGCCTCCCGCACGGTGCCTCTGGTTTCCAAGGTCTGCAACATCCGCATGGTGCCCCTTGCCATCGACGTGATCATGCAGGATTACACCCATAATCCGTCTCCGGTGCCTTCCCTGAAGGAACAGCACATCCCTTACTTCGGCGTAAAGGAAGCTGTCTTCCCCTTCAACATGTTCCCGGAGGTGGATCCCATCCTCGGGCCGGAAATGCGTTCCACCGGAGAGGTGCTCGGCCTTTCTTCCTCCTTCGGCGAAGCCTTTTTCAAGTCCCAGGAGGCGACCCAGTCCCGGCTTCCTCTGTCCGGCACGGTGCTCATCTCCGTCAGCCGGAAGGACAAGCCCGAGGTAAAGGCGCTGGCGGAAGCCTTCCATAAGGCCGGCTTTTCCATCATCGCCACCGCAGGCACCGCCGCCCTCATCCGCGAGGCAGGCATTCCTGTTGAGCAGGTGAAGAAGCTCTCCGAGGGCCGCCCGAACATTCTGGACCTGATTACCAACGGCAAGATCCAGCTCATCGTCAATACGCCGGTGGGCAAAGACAGCGCCAACGACGACAGCTATCTGCGAAAGGCCGCCATCAAGGGAAAGATCACCTATATCACCACCATGGCCGCCGGACTTGCCGCAGCGGAAGGCATCCTCTACGTCCAGCAGCACGGCAGGGGCGAAGTACACTCCCTTCAGGCGCTTCATGCGATGATTCAGGAGAAATAAGAAGCGTAAAACATAAGGAAAAATACGCAAAAGATTACCAGGCGGGCAGATCCGCGGCTGTATGCTGCAGATTTGTCCGCCTGGCGATATGAGTCCGGCTTTTACAGTTACCAGATTTTTTGCACAGAAAAGGTGGATTCCATGACCGTACATGAAAAACAAATCTCCATCAGGAAAATGAACCCTGTACAGGAAGACTTTCTCCTCTTTCTGAAATGGATGACCGATCCTCTTACAATGAAATATTGGGAAGGAATGTCCGAACACTTCACTTATCAGAGAGTCGTCAGGGACTATTGGTCCGGCATCCGGGAAGGCATCATTCCATGTATCATTACTTACCAGAAAAAGAATATCGGTTTCTGCCAGTTTTGTACCCTGAATCCCCAATA
>DWUW01000118.1 GCA_019120525.1 Candidatus Eisenbergiella stercorigallinarum
CCCAGATCCAATACTCTTATCTTCGCATATTCCTGAAAATATGGAATCAGATCCGTGACTGTTTTAACCGGTTTTTTCAGCCACCCTTCTCCGCTAAACAGTTCCTCCTGCTTATATGCCTGTGTATGGGAAAACCGTTCCGCTTCACGGATCTGCTCCAGCCTGTTTTTCTTCTTTTCTGTCTGACACAAACCTTCCACCCCACTTTTCCTCCGTTCTCCTGAGGATCCTTTCCGCCCGTTTCACATCCTCCTCTGTCAACCCGATCCTTCCATCTGTTTTCACCTGATGGGAACGAACTCTTCCGTCGTTCAGATCAAGGTCATCCAGCACCGCCCAGCTTTCCACATCTGTCCTCTGTTCCTGCAGCCACAATAGGATCTCTTTCGCCTTGACCAGGCTGAATCTCCGGGTTTTCCGGATGGCTTCATCCGACAGATCAGGCGTAAAGCCGGAAAATGCCAGGCCATACTCTTTCATCCGGTCACACAGCCGCTTCGCCGCCGGATGAACCGGGCTGCCGCCTCAGATCTTCACCTTCGTCCACTTCCCTGACCGGAACCTCCAGTTGGTGAACAGGAAGCGGGCCAGCTGGTCGGCGCAGACGCCGAACCAGATGCCGATGATGCCGAAGCCCAGCGGGTAGCAGAACAGATAGCTGGCGATGGGCCGGATGAGGGTCACACTGATGGTCGAAGCGACGGTGGTGAAAAACACGTCGCCCGCGCCGCGCAGACAGCCCATGTAGATCACCTGGGCGATCTGCAGAAGAACGATCACCACGATCACCCGCATGATCTGTACGCCGATGGCGATGATATCCGGTTCGGTGAAAAAGACGCCGTACAGGAAGCGGCCGAAGAAGAGATAGATAACGGCGAGGACCACCGCAATGGCACGGCCGATCCACTGGCAGATATGACCGTAGGTCTTTGCCATCTCGATATCCCTCCGGCCCAGGCTCTGTCCGATCAGGGCCACGGCCGCCACCTGCATGCCGTCGCCGAAGGAAAAGGACAGGCTCATCACATTCATGCCCACCTGATGGGCGGCAAAGGCCGCCGTTCCCATTTTGGCCGCCATGACCGCCACGGAAAGAAAGCCCACGCGCATCAGAAGCTGCTCCGCCAGCACGTTGGAGCCAAGCTTCACCATACTCTTTGCCACAAAAAGCGTAGGACGAAGTCTCTCCTTAAAAATATAGACCAGGCTGATAAAGCTGCCCCTTCTGCAGGCGGCCGCGATGCTCATGGCACACCCCACCGCGCTTCCGATCACCGTGGCGATGGCCGCGCCCTTTACTCCCAGCTCCGGGAATCCGAAATTGCCGCCGATCAGCAGATAATTAAAGACCACGTTGACCAGGTTGGCGGTCACATTGGTGGTCATGGAAATCTTCGTATTTCCCGCGCCTCTCTGAGCCGCGTTGACCGTCAGGGACACCGATGTAAAGCCGATATAGCCCATGATGATGCTGAAATAATCCACCGCCTCCTGATGGGAATCCGGGGAGGAGCCGCACAGTGAAATGATCGGATCGGCCAGGGCCACGCAGACCGCGCTGACGATCACCGTCATACAGACCGTAAACAGGAGGGAGGCCGCAAGCACCTGATTGGCCTCCTTCTGCTTCCCTTCCCCCTTCCGCCTTGCGACCAGGGCGGAAACCGCCACATTCGCCGCGGTAAAGGCCGCAAGCCCGATGAACTTGGGCTGGGTGGTAAGCCCCACCGCAGCCACCGCATGGGCACCCACCCGGCTGACCATCAGCGAATCCACCATGCCGATCAGCGCCACAAAAAAGGATTCCAGCACGGACGGCCACGCCATTGTCAGCACCGTCCGCACCGTTTCCCGGCTGTATCCCTTTCCCATTTTTCCCATTACCCTCTGGCTGATCCCCTCTTTTTCCATCGTTTCCTTCCGGCCCGCGGATCCGCCGCAGGCCGTCCCCCTTCTCCTTTCGTCTGAAAAAATGCCGCTGCCGGTTCCTATTCTCCGTCAGCTTTCCGATCCCGCCGGTTCCTTCTCTCCGTCCGCCCCGCTTTCTCCGCCTGCTTCCTTCCATGCCTTCACCTGCGCGCGCAGCCAGTCCGCCCATTTATCGATGCCTTCTCCCGTTTTCGCACAGACAGGGATCACCGTAATGTCCGGATTCTGCTGCTTCGCCCGCCGGATGCACTCCTCCATATCAAAATCAAAATAGGGAAGCACATCGGTTTTGTTGATCAGAAGCACCTGGCAGACAGAAAACATCAGCGGATATTTTAACGGCTTGTCGTCTCCCTCCGGCACGCTTAAGATCATGGCGTTCGCTGAAGCGCCGGTATCGAACTCCGCCGGGCAGACCAGATTCCCCACATTTTCCAGAATCGCCAGATCCAGGCCATCCGTTCCCAGCGCCGCAAGCCCCTGCCTGGTCATGTCCGCATCCAGATGGCACATGCCTCCCGTATGCAGCTGCACGGCTTTCACCTTCGTCTGCGCGATCCGGAACGCGTCCACGTCCGAATCAATGTCCGCCTCCATGACCCCGATTTTCATCTCATCCCGCAGAAGCTCCATGGTTTTTTCCAGCGTGGTGGTCTTTCCCGCCCCGGGCGAAGACATCAGATTCAGAAGGAACACCCCCTTTTCCTTCAGCTCTTTTCTCAGAAGCTCCGCCTGCCTGTCGTTATCCGCAAAAACGCTCTGTTTGATCTCGTATACCTTTACCATTGTTTTTTCCTCCATGGAATTTATTATCTCACAAGCAGGAGGGAAAAGCCAGCGGTTTTGTCCGAAAATCAGGGAGCCGGAAAACCGCCCGCCCTCTTTGCAATTCTTCCCTGCGGTGATACAATAGGAAGCGGACCTCCCGCACGCCGTGCCGTCGTCCCGATCACCTGAAAGAAAGAAGGATACCCCCGATGAAAGCTGCCTTTGCTGCCAAAAACGTCCTGACCGCCCTGAAAAGCGATCCCGTGCTTCTGATCTCCGGCCTGCTTGCCGCGCTCTCCATGTTTTTCGTCCATCCGGACGCGGAATATGTGTCCTATATCGATTACCGGGTCCTTGCCCTGCTGTTTTCCCTGATGTGCGTCATGAACGGCTTTCAGGAGCAGGGGCTGTTCCGGAAAATGGCTGTCTTCGTCCTCAGCCGCACCGCCAATACCAGGCAGCTTTCCGCCGTTCTGGTATTCCTGTGCTTCTTTCTGAGCATGCTCATCACCAATGACGTCGCGCTCATCACCTTTGTGCCCTTCACGGTGCTGATCCTGTCTATCACAGGCCAGCAGAAACGGCTGATCCCCATCATCGTCCTGCAGACCGTCGCCGCCAATCTGGGGAGCATGCTCACCCCCATCGGCAATCCGCAGAACCTGTATCTGTACAATCTGTCCGGCATGGGACTGGGCGAATTTCTCTCCGTCATGTTTCCCTATACCGCCGTTTCCTTTGTCCTGCTCGTTTTTTCCCTCTTTCCGGGAAAAAACGAAGCCATAGAGCTCGCCTCTGTTTTTACGGAGCTTCCCCCTGCGGATAAAAAGAAGGTGGCCTGCTATACGCTCCTGTTCCTGCTCTGCATGGGCTGTGTGCTGCGGCTGCTTCCCTGGCAGCTGATGCTGGCGGCCGTGGTGCTCGTCCTGTTCTTCGTGAGCCGTCCGCTGCTTCTTAAGGCGGACTTCGGCCTGCTTGCCACCTTTGTTTTCTTCTTTCTGTTCATCGGAAATATGGGACGGCTTCCCGCGGTTTCCGGGCTGCTTTCCCGGATCCTGTCTGGCCATGAGCTTCTGGTTGGCGCGCTTTCCAGCCAGGTCATCAGCAACGTGCCCTCCGCCCTTCTTCTGTCCGGCTTCACCGTAGATTACCGCCCGCTTCTGGTGGGCGTGAACCTGGGCGGCCTGGGCACGCTGATCGCCTCGCTGGCCAGCCTGATCTCCTATAAGCAGTACGCGCAGACGGAGGGCTGCCGGAAGGGTGCTTACCTGCTTTCCTTCACCGCCGTCAATGTGCTCTTTCTCCTGGTGCTTCTCGCCGTCTCCCTTCCTCTTGGAGATCTCTGAGCATAAAAGGGCCGCACGGCGGCGGCCGGGCCCGTCACCGGAGGCGGCCGCGGGGGAGGCTGCCCGCATAACCGCTTCCGTCAGGACATATAGTAATAAAAAAAGACGGAGGCGCGCATGCTCTCCATCCTGGAACGGATCAATCAGTTTCTCTGGGGGCTTCCCCTTCTTTTTCTTCTTGCAGGCTCCCACCTGTATTTCACCATCCGGCTGCGGTTTCCGCAGAAGCTCACGCTGAAGGCCATCCGGCTGTCCGTCACGCCGGAAGGGGAAGACGGCTCCGGCCCTTCCGGCTTTGCGGCGCTTGCCACCACCCTGGCGGCCACGCTGGGCACGGGAAATATCATCGGCGTCTCCACCGCCGTCGCCGTGGGCGGCCCGGGCGCGCTGTTCTGGTGCTGGATCACCGGCATCTTCGGCATGGCAACCTGCTACGGGGAATGCTATCTTTCCGTCCTGTTCCGCGCCCGGAGAAAGGACGGTTCCTTTGCCGGCGGTCCCATGTATGTGCTGGAAAAGGGCCTGCACAGCCGGCCGCTCGGCATGCTGTATGCCTTCTGCGTGCTGCTTGCCGCCTTCGGCGTGGGCTGCACCACCCAGGCAAGCGCCATCACGGAGGCGGCAGGAGAGCTTGCTCCCGTTTCTGCGCATCTGGTCGGTATTCTGGCTGCCGTCACGGCCGGCCTCGTCATTTTGGGAGGCGTGCGCTCCATCGCCGCCTTCTGCACCCGCATGGTCCCGGCGCTGGGCTTTTTTTATATTGCCTGCTGTCTCTGGCTTCTCATCCTTAACCGGGACTGTCTTCCCTCCGCCTGCTCCCTCATCCTGCGCAGCGCCTTTTCTCCGCAGGCCGCCGCAGGAGGCTTTATCGGAAGCACCGTGCAGAGCGCCGCCCGCTACGGGATCGCGAGAGGGCTCTTTACCAACGAAGCCGGCATCGGCACCGCCGCCATCGCCGCCGCCTCATCGGGAAGCTCTGATCCCCGCAGGCAGGGGCTCATCTCCATGACGGCCGTTTTCTGGGACACGGTGGTCATGTGCGCCCTCACAGGCCTGGTCATCGTCACCAACATCCAGAAGCATCCCGCCTCCGCCGCGGGCTACAGCCCTGCCAGCCTCACCACGGCCGCCTTTACCTTTCTTCCCGGCGGCGCGGCAATCCTGTCCCTTTCCCTCATCGCCTTCGCCCTCACCACCCTGATCGGCTGGTGCTATTACGGCGAGCGGGCCGTGGAATACCTCTTCGGCGGACAGGGACTGCCTTCTTATCATCTGTGCTACATCGTCATGATCTACATCGGCGCCGTGCTTCCCATGAACCTGGTCTGGAGCGTGACCGACCTGATCAACGCCCTCATGGTCTTCCCCAGCTGCCTGGCTCTTCTCTCCCTGCGCCGGAGGATCCGCATCTGAACGCGGTCCGCCAGACAGCTTTCGGCCATGCCTTCCGGGCTAATCTTCTCACGCCCGCTCCAGGATCCCAAGTCCCAGGGGATGGGGGCCGGTATGCACCCCGATGGTCGCACCGATCTGATAGAGCGGCAGATCCTCCAGGGCCAGCCATCCCTTCATCTGCTCCACCACAGTTCTCCGGTAGCCTTCCGCTTCTTTGCCGTCAAATCCGAAGCCGGCCGCCAGGGAATATTTTTTTGCCGCCCCGCCGAACTGCTGCACATATTCCTTCAGAAGCGCCACCGTCCTGTCCAGCGTCTTTTTCCGGGAACGGCTGATGCCGGAGGGAAAGATTTCCCCGTCCTTCATGGTGATCACCGGCCGGATGCCAAGAAGGGTCCCGGCCACGCCGGCCACGCGGCCGATCCGGCCGCCCGCCTGCAGATATTCCAGATTTCCCACGGTAAAAAAGATCCTTCCGGTCTTGCGGATCGCTTCGATCCGGTCGGCCGTTTCGTCAAAACCCGCACCGCGCTCCTGCATGGAGGCCGCCTCCAGGGCAAGAAGCCCCTGCAGCACCGTACAGAAGGTGCTGTCGATCACACGGATCCGCGCGTCGGGATAATCCTCCAGCACCAGCTGCCTCGCGGACAGCGCCGACTGCATGGAGCCGCTCAGCTTGGTGGATATGCATATCACCAGCATGGGGATGTTTTCCCTTGCCAGAGGCAGGAACACATCCAGGTAGTCCTGTACCGACGGAAGCGAAGATCTGGGATAAACGCCCTTTTTCTCCACCATTCCCTCATAAAATTCCCGGATCCCGATCTCTTCCAGCTCCTTCCGGTAATTCGTCCCGTCAAAGGACACATAGAAGGGGATCACCCGGATCCCTTTTCTTTTCGCAAGCTCTGGCGGCAGGTCGCAGGACCCGTCACTGATGATCTGAAACCGCTCGCTCATTGCCGACACCTCTTTCTTCCCGCTGCCCTCCGGCAGCCTGATCCGTCAAAATCGTTTGAATTCCCCCGCCGCAACACATACCGGCTCCTTATCCACACTGAGCCAGACGTCCTGGGCCGAAGGATTGTATACCATCTTCCGGTCCGCGGAAAATCTCAGGCTGCGCGACGCCTGCACATAATCCATGATCTCAACATTGGTCGCATACCACACATCGTCCCGGCCTCCCGCCATGCGGCAGAAGCTCTCGATCTTCTCCCAGTTATGGTTCCGGTCGAATTCATGGCTGTGTCCCCATACATAGAAAAGAAGCATCTGTTCAAATCCCCGTTCCAGGAACTGTTTCCACAGCCCTTCCAGGTCGCCGTCATGATGGGCCGTGGGATGCCATTTCAGGAAATCCTGCGGCAGGTCAAATCCCCCTGTCGCCTCCACCGTCCGGCTGTATTCCATGCCGCAGGCCTTCGCGATTCCAATCACATGCTCCGTATACGCGCCGAAAGGCCAGGACATCCCCCGCACGGGATAACCGCACAGCTCTTCCAGCGCCCTTCTGTCCTCCAGGATCTCTTCCAGCGCCTGGCTGTCCGGGATCTGGGTCAGGTAAGGATGGGTCAGCGTATGTAGCGATACCTCCTGATCCTGATAAAGCTTCGCGATATCCTCCCTGCGGACATAGCCTTTTTCTACGAGCTTTCCGCTGTTTAAATGAAAGGTTCCGCGGATGCCGTTCTGACGGAAGATCTCTGCCAGACGGTAATCGAATTCCGCTCCGTCGTCATAGCTCATGGTCAGGGCCCGTCTCACCCCTCCCGGAAACAGATTGTTTTTAATCTCCATCTTCTCTCCTTTCCCCGCCTCAGACGGCGGAATCATGTCCGCGGCCTCAGCCGCCGTATTCTATACCGCGTCCGCTTCCGGAAGATACAGCGGAAGCGGCAGCCACCCGGGCACAGCGCCGGACTTTGGCCGGACAAAGGGCGAAGGGCTGAAGAGGTAACGGGCCAGATCCCCCTTCTCCCATGCCTCAGCTGCCTCCCACCGCGCGGCGCCCGCTTCTTTTTTGCCAAAGCGCCTGACCTGTATCCCGCCTTCTTTTACCAGGCAGAAAAAAAGCGCTTCCATACCATCCTCCTCCCTTACCCGGAAGGACCATTCCCCATCCGGAAGCCCAAAGATCCTTTTTTTCGCTCTGAGGAAAAAACAGAGGACCTTCTGCAGGTCAGCCATATAATACTGATGTCCCTGCCGCAGCAGATACCGTCCGCACACCCTTTCCAGGAAATCAAACTCCCGCGTGCGGTACCAGGCAAGCTCCACGGAAAAGCCTCCGGGGGCGCGCATTTCCCAGTAAGCCTTCAGCACCGCGGGATACAGCTGCATATCGATAAGCTCCAGCTCCGTGATCCTGTGCTCAGCGTCCCGGACAGATTCGCACAGATAGCCGGCAAACGCGCCGTCCCTGCGGATTACCAGAGGGACGCACAGCCCCGCCTTCAGATGACAGGCAAAGGTCTGCTTTTTTCTTTGCGTATGTATGGGCAGGCTTTCAAAAAGCCTGAAGGCATACGCTTCCTCTTCGCTGCCCTCCGGCATTTCTGAAAAAGAGATCCTCCCGTCCTGCCCGTCCGCGCACGCGCGGGTCAGTCCATGCTTTCCGTTTCCCGGCTCCAGCTGCATGGTAAGGCATGTCTCCATGGGTTCATAGCCCCAGTAGGCATACCTCTGCCGCTGTCCGGAAAGGACCGCGAAGGCGTACCCCTCCTTCTTCATCCATTCTCTCACGGTCTTCAGAAGAAGCTGCATATATCCTCTTCCCCTCGCGTCCTCCGCCACGCTCACCGTTCCCACGCCGATCCCCTTCAGCACATCGTCCCCACATACAAAGGACATCGGTTCCATCAGCAGCAGGGCCCGGATCCGCCCTTCCTCCAGGATCAGCCAGTGGTTTCCGTCACAGGGCGCGTCCGGCCCATATACCTCCGGGATCAACTGTGCGAAGCCTCCCGGAGGCAGATCCGTTCCGAATACCCCGTCCGCGAAACGCAGGATCTCCTTCTTCCATCCCGCGTCCGCCCTGATCACCTCCATTTCCTCATCCTCCTTCCCGTCGGGCTTTTTCCCTTTTGCCCTTCATTTTCTTTCCGCTTCCGTCTGCCTGCGCATCCTCTGGCCCGAAGGGGTC
>DWUW01000119.1 GCA_019120525.1 Candidatus Eisenbergiella stercorigallinarum
CCAGGGAGATCACCGCGATATCGGAGGTACCTCCGCCGATATCCACGATCATGTTGCCGCAGGGGCGGGAAATGTCGATCCCCGCTCCGATGGCCGCCGCGATGGGCTCCTCGATGATGGAAACCTCTCTGGCGCCGGCCTGATAGGTGGCGTCCTCAACCGCCTTCTTCTCCACCTCGGTAACACCGCTGGGAACGCAGACGGCGATCCTGGGCTTGCGGAAGGTCTTGCGGCCCAGGGCCTTCTGGATGAAATGCTTCAGCATCTTTTCCGTAACGGTATAGTCGGAAATGACGCCCTGGCGCAGAGGTCTGACCGCCACAATGTTTCCCGGCGTACGTCCCAGCATCAGCCTGGCGTCCTCGCCGATCGCCTTGATCTTGTTCGTATCCCGGTCGAAGGCGACCACGCTGGGCTCCTTTAAAACGACGCCTTTTCCTCTGATATATACCAGTATGCTGGCCGTGCCAAGGTCAATTCCAATATCCGTGTACTGCATAATTTCCTCCATTCCCAAACATGGACAGCAGGATGCCGGCCTTCCGCCGCTTTCGCGCGCTGTCCTCTATATTATTATGGACCAGTCCGATATGAATCAGGCAGGAATATTCCGCATCCGAAGCGCAATCGAAATAGTGTTGTATTTAAGTCAAAATATTGTTTCTTCTCATCATGCAGAATATACCGTCTGTTATTATAACCCAAAAGCACGGCCTTGCAAAGCTTTTTCATAAAAAATTAAGAGTTGCCCGTTTCTTCCCTTTTCTTCGCCCGTTCCAGCATTTTCTTCACGTAATATCCCGTATAGGAGTCCGGATTTTCCGCCACCTCCTCCGGCGTCCCCTGCGTGACCACGGTTCCGCCTCCGTCTCCGCCCTCGGGGCCCATATCGATGATATAGTCCGCCGTCTTGATCACGTCCAGATTGTGCTCGATGACGATCACCGTATTCCCGCCGTCCGCCAGACGGTGAAGGATGTCCACCAGCTTGTGCACGTCCGCGAAATGCAGGCCTGTGGTGGGCTCGTCCAGGATATAGATGGTCTTTCCGGTGCTGCGCCGGCTCAGCTCCGCCGCCAGCTTGATCCGCTGCGCCTCGCCGCCGGACAGGGTGGTGGAGGGCTGGCCCAGCTTCACATAGGACAGGCCCACGTCATAGAGGGTCTCTATTTTTCTGCGGATGGAGGGCACGTTTTCAAAGAAATCCACCGCCTCCTCCACGGTCATGTCCAGCACGTCGAAAATGCTCTTTCCCTTGTATTTCACATCCAGCGTTTCCCGGTTATAGCGTTTGCCGCCGCAGACCTCACAGGGCACGTACACGTCCGGCAGGAAGTGCATCTCGATCTTGATGATGCCGTCTCCGCCGCAGGCCTCGCAGCGGCCTCCCTTCACATTGAAGCTGAACCTTCCCTTTTTATATCCTCTCGCCTTGGCGTCCGGCGTGGAAGCGAACAGATCCCGGATCATATCGAACACTCCGGTATAGGTGGCCGGGTTGGAACGGGGCGTGCGGCCGATGGGGGACTGGTCGATGTCGATCACCTTATCCAGCTGGCCGATCCCTTCGATCCCTTTATTTTTGCCTGGAATGGTCCTCGCCCGGTTCAGGTCCCTTGCCAGCGTCTTGTAGAGGATCTCGTTTACCAGCGAGCTTTTTCCTGAGCCGGAAACGCCGGTCACGCAGGTCATCACGCCCAGAGGGAAGCTGACGTCGATGCTTTTCAGGTTGTTTTCCGCCGCTCCCTTTACTTTGATCCATCCCGTGGGCTTCCTGCGGGCCTTCGGGACCGGGATGAACAGCTCCCCGCTCAGGTATTTTCCCGTGACGGAGGCCGGGTTCTTCATCAGCTCCTGCGCCGTGCCGCAGGCCACCACCTCTCCCCCGTGGGAGCCCGCGCCGGGGCCGATATCCACAATATAATCCGCGGCCAGCATGGTATCCTCGTCGTGCTCCACCACCAGCAGGGTATTTCCCAGATCCCGCAGGCTTTTCAGCGTATTCAGGAGCTTATCGTTGTCCCGCTGATGCAGGCCGATGCTGGGCTCGTCCAGGATATAGCAGACACCCACCAGGCCGGAGCCGATCTGGGTGGCAAGACGGATTCTCTGCGCTTCGCCGCCGGAGAGGGTTCCCGTGGCACGGGACAGGGACAGATAGTCCAGCCCCACATCCACCAGAAAGCCCACCCGGGCCTTAATTTCCTTAATAATCTGCTTTCCGATCAGAAGCTGCTGGGGCGTCAGCTCCATCTTATTCAGGAACTCCTGCAGCTTCCGGATGGACAGGGAGGTGATCTCATAAATGTTTTTCCCGCAGACCGTAACGGCGAGCGCCCCCTTCTTCAGGCGCATCCCCTTACAGGCCGGACAGGGCGTGATGCTCATAAAGGTTTCGTATTCCTGTTTGGAGATTTCCGACGCGGTTTCCCGGTATCTTCGCTCCACGCTTTTCACCAGGCCCTCAAAGGCCACGGGATAGACGCCGGTTCCCCGCTGTCCCTTATAATGGACCTGCACCTCTCTGCCGCCCGTTCCGTTGATCAGGATATTTTTCACTTTGTCGCTGTACTCTTCAAAGGGCGTATCCAGGCTGAAATCATATTCCTTCGCCAGCGCCCGCAGGATGGCGTTGGTGAAGCTTCCCGGATCATTGCAGGACTGCCAGCCCATCACCACGATGGCTCCCTGATTGATGCTCCTGCTCTTGTCCGGGATCATCAGCTCCACGTCAAATTCCATCTTATAGCCCAGGCCGTAGCACTCCGGGCAGGCGCCGAAGGGATTGTTGAAGGAAAAGCTCCTGGGTTCGATCTCATCGATACTGATCCCGCAGTCCGGGCAGGCGAAGCTCTGGCTGAAGGTCATGGGCTCCCCGCCGATCACATCCACGAAAAGCAGGCCCTCCGTGAGCGCCAGCACGCTTTCAATGGAATCCGCAAGCCTTCTGTCGATTCCGGGCTTCACCACCAGGCGGTCCACCACGATCTCGATATTGTGCTTGATATTTTTATCCAGCTTAATCTCTTCCGTCAGCTCATACAGGCTGCCGTCCACGCGCACCCGCACGTAGCCGCTGCGCTTCGCCCGCTCCAGCACCTTGGCGTGTTCGCCCTTCCTTCCACGGACCACCGGGGCCAGGAGCTGGATCCGGGTTCCTTCCGGCAGCGACAGGATCTGATCCACCATCTGATCCACGGACTGTTTTTTGATCTCCTTGCCGCACTTCGGGCAGTGGGGGATGCCGATGCGGGCATAGAGCAGACGGAAATAATCATAGATCTCCGTCACCGTCCCCACCGTGGAACGGGGATTGCGGTTGGTGGATTTCTGGTCGATGGAAATGGCCGGGGACAGGCCCTCGATCTTCTCCACATTGGGCTTTTCCATCTGTCCCAGGAACTGCCTCGCGTAAGAGGACAGGGATTCCATATATCTCCTCTGCCCTTCCGCGTAGATCGTGTCAAAGGCGAGCGAAGACTTTCCCGAGCCGGACAGGCCGGTGAGGACCACCAACTCGTTCCGGGGAATATCCACGCTCAGATTTTTCAGATTGTGTTCATTGGCCCCTCTGACTTTGATGTACTCACGGGGCCGCATCTTTATGCTTTCCTGTTCCATGATTACCTCTTTCCAGCCGCCGCAGGCGGCATTTATTCCTAAAAGAATGGCGCGAGCCATTCTTTGGCACGAACCTTCGGTTCGTGCCCCTCTGCTCTTTTCTTTTGGAAGCGCGCGCCGTCATGCGCAGGCTTCCATCCGCCTTCCTGCCGGAGCATTCATGTCCCGGCAGCTCAATCCTTTATTTTCTGCAGCGTCTTCTTCAGCTCCACCATCCTGTCTCGAAGCTCGGCGGCAGCCTCGAAGTTCAGCTCCGAAGCGGCCTTCTTCATCTTCTTTTCCACGTCCGCGATGAGCTTCGCAAGCTCCTTCTCGTCCATGGACTCCGGATCCTTCTCAAAGCGCACCTCTTCCTTCGCAATCTCCTTCGAGATGCTGATGAGATCCCGCACGCTCTTTTTGATGGTCTGGGGCGTAATGCCGTGCTCCTCGTTGTATTTCTGCTGGAGCTCGCGTCTGCGGTTCGTTTCGTCGATGGCCGCGCGCATGGAGTCCGTTATGGTATCCGCGTACATGACCACATGGCCCTCCGCGTTTCTCGCGGCGCGGCCGATGGTCTGGATCAGGGAGGTTTCCGAACGCAGGAAGCCCTCCTTGTCCGCGTCCAGGATGGCCACCAGGGAGATCTCCGGAATGTCCAGCCCCTCTCTCAGCAGGTTGATGCCCACCAGAACGTCGAACACATCCAGACGCATGTCCCGGATGATCTGGGAACGCTCCAGCGTATCGATGTCGGAATGCAGATATTTGACCCGGATCCCGACCTCCCTCATATAATCGGTCAGGTCCTCCGCCATCCGCTTGGTCAGCGTGGTCACCAGCACCTTATTGTGCTTCCCGGTTTCCTTTCTGATCTCTCCGATCAGATCGTCGATCTGTCCCTCCACGGGCCGGACCGATACCTCCGGATCCAGAAGCCCGGTGGGGCGGATGATCTGCTCCACCCGGTTCAGCTCATGCGCCGCCTCGTACTCGGAAGGCGTGGCGGACACGAACAGCATCTGATCGATGTGGGATTCAAACTCTTCAAAATTCAGCGGCCGGTTGTCCAGCGCGGAGGGCAGCCGGAAGCCGTAGTCCACCAGCGTGGTCTTCCGGGAACGGTCTCCCGCGAACATGCCGCGGATCTGCGGGATCGTCATATGGGACTCGTCCACGATGATCAGAAAATCATCCGGGAAAAAGTCCAGCAGCGTCATGGGCGGCTCTCCCGGCGCGGTGCCGTTCAGGTGGCGGGAATAGTTCTCGATCCCGGAGCAGAAGCCCGTTTCCCGCAGCATCTCGATGTCAAAATTCGTCCGTTCCGAGATCCGCTGCGCCTCGATCAGCTTATCCTCCCCCCTGAAGTAGCGGATCCGCTCCTCCAGCTCCTTTTCTATATTATCACAGGCAATGTTGATCTTATCCTGGGAAACCACATAATGCGACGCCGGGAAAATGGCCACATGCTCCAGCGTGGAGACCAGCCGTCCGCTTAACGGATCCACCTCGGCGATGCGGTCGATCTCATCTCCGAAAAATTCCACCCGGATCAGGCAGTCGCCGCCCTGGGCCGGATTGATCTCCAGAACGTCCCCGCGCACCCGGAAGCAGCTTCTTCCCAGATCCATATCGTTCCTGTCATACTGAATATCGATCAGCTCCCGGATCACCGCGTCCCGATCCTTCTCCATTCCCGGCCTGAGGGAAACGATCTTGTCCTTATATTCGTCCGGACTGCCCAGACCGTAGATGCAGGATACGCTGGCGACCACCACCACATCCCGCCGCTCCGCCAGGGATGCCGTGGCCGAAAGGCGCAGCTTGTCGATCTCGTCATTGATGGAGGAATCCTTCGCGATATAGGTATCCGAGGAAGGCACATAGGCCTCCGGCTGGTAATAATCATAGTAGGAGACAAAATACTCCACCGCGTTCTCCGGGAAGAATTCCTTAAACTCCCCGTAAAGCTGGCCCGCAAGGGTTTTATTGTGGGCGATCACCAGCGTGGGCCGGTTCAGCGCCTGGATGATGTTCGCCATGGTGAAGGTCTTGCCGGACCCGGTCACACCAAGCAAAGTCTGGAATTGATAGCCTTTTTGAAAGCCGTCCACCAGGTTCGCGATGGCGGCGGGCTGATCGCCGGTGGGCTGGTACGGGGACTTTAAAACGAATTTATCCATAACGAAATCTCTCCTTTTATTCTGCTTTAGAATAATTTCATACCCTCAACAGGCTCTCCTCCCTGCTTTTCTTCCGATCAGGCAAATTATATCATGGATAGATCAAAAAGTATAGCCGCTTTTTAGAACATCTGTTCTTTTCATTTCTTGTGTCCGGGCATAAAAACAGCCGGATGATTTTCTTTTTTTGGAAAACCATCCGGCTATATACTAAAAATGGAGGTCAATCCTATGGCGGCTTGCCATATGTCTCCCCAGATCCTATTCGCCCTGCGTCTCTTGCGCCGCAGCCTCTTCCTGCCCGTCAGCCGCTCCCAGCTTCTCGTTCATCAGCCGGACCGCCTCTTCCAGCTGATTATCCACGCCGTCGTTGTAATAGGCCTCGCCGTCGAAAGGCACCTCCACATCCGGAGTGATCCCAAGCTCATGGATGTTATTGCCGTTCGGCGTATAATAGTGGCTGACGGTCAGCTTCACAGCCGAGCCGTCCGTAAGGGTAATAATACGCTGCACGATACCCTTGCCGAAGGTGGCGGTTCCCGCCAGGGTCCCGATGCCGTAATCTTTGATGGCACCGGCCAGGATTTCGGAAGCGCTTGCGCTGTTCGCATCCACCAGGACCACCAGCTCCTCTGTCATCTCATTTTTCCCGTCGCAGCTGTATTCCGTCCGCTTCCCGTTTTTATCCTCCGTATAAACGATCAGGCCTTCCGGCAGGATCTGCCTGGCGATGTCACAGACGGTGGAAAGATTGCCGCCGGGATTTCCCCGCAGATCCAGGATCAGCCCTTCCATCCCCTGTTCCCGGCAGGCAGCCAGCGCCTCCGTGAACTGATCCAGGGTTACGGCGTCAAACTCTGTGATCTGGATGTAGCCGATCCTCTCATCCAGCATTTCCTGATTGACCGTCGGGCTCTCCACCTTCCGGCGCATCACATCAATCTCCAGGTAATCCGATTCCCCTTCCCGGATGATGGTCAGATGCACCGTGGTTCCCTCCTCGCCCTTCACAAGGCTGGTAACCTGCTCCAGCTCCAGCCCCTGCACCGCTTTCCCATCCACCTGGTAGATCAGGTCCCCGGCCCGGAGCCCGCTTTCCTGGGCAGGCGTATCGTCAATAATACCGCTCAGACGGGGCAGGGAGGTTTCCGTATCGATCCCGATATACGCGCCGATACCATAGTAAATCCCTTCCGTCTTCTCCTGGATCTGTTCCAGCTCCTCCGGCGCGTAGTAGGTGGAATAGGGATCCCCCAGAGCTTCTACCATTCCCTTGTAGATACCGTCCTCCAGCGTCTGCTCCTCCACATCCTCCAGGTAATATTTTTCTATAGTCTCTTCGATCACACCCAGCTTTCCCAGCGTATCCTGCGTGGCCACGCTGTTTTCGCTCACGCTTTCCACGTTCTGTCCGCTCTGCGCCGAAGCGTTCCGAAGGGCGGAATACTGCCAGAACACCCATGCCGAATATCCAAGATAGACGCCGCCCGCCACGAGAGCCACGGCAAGCATCCCCGTCAGGACCCCTCCCAAGAAGCTTTTCCGGTTTTTCATTTTAACCTGATCTCCATTCGTCTAAAACCGAACGCCGCAGTCAGATCTTCCCGCAGATCCTCCCTCCGGCGTTCCTTTTTTTCTATATCCATTATATATCCGCTTATCCAAGATAATTCCAGGGATTCACGTATTCCCCGTTCAGCCGGACGCTGAAATGCAGATGCGGCCCCGTGGAACGGCCGGTGGAACCCACCGCCGCGATGGTCTCTCCCTTTGAAACGCTCTGGCCGCTGGATACATACAGCTCGGAAGCGTGCATATAAATGGTGAACAGCCCGTCGCCGTGATCGATCATCACATAATTTCCCATGGAACTGTTGTATGCCGCCCCAACCACAGTCCCGCCATAAGCCGCCATGATTGGTGTGCCGGAATTGGCCGCGAAATCCACGCCATTGTGGAATTTATTGATGCCCAGGGTAGGATGGATGCGATAGCCGTATTCAGAGGAAACCCTCTTATAGGAAGCAAGGGGCATCTGGAACATGCCGCCGTCATAGCTCACCTGCGGCTTGTTCAGCTCCTCCAGCTGTTTCTTCGCCTCCGCGGCAGCCGCCTCCAGGGCTGCGATGGCCGCGTCCTGTTCGGCAGCGTCCGCTTCATATTCCGCGATCGCCGCTTCCTTGTTATTGATATCGTTTTCAAAGGAGGTGATCTGCGCTTCCTTCTCCGCGATCAGCGTTTCCAGCCCCGCTTCCTCCTCCTCTACCTCAGCCTTCGCTTCCTCCAGGACCTGCTGTTCTTCTTCAAGCGCAGCCTTGCAGGCTGCCACCAGCTCCCTGTTCTTCACGTAAATGGCAAGCTGCTCCTGGTCATAGGTATTCATCTGCCGGATATAGCCCACACGGTTTAAAAGCTCCCCGAAGCTATCCGCCGAAAAAAGCATCTCCAGCAGGCTTTCCGTCCCTTTTTCATAGGAATAGCGGATCCGCACCTTCAAAGCCTCATACTGCGCCTCTTCCTGAGCCTCAGCCTCTTCCAGCTCGGCCTGTGTTTCCGTGATCTCCTCCTGCTTCTCACCGATCAGCGCCTTCAGTTCATTGATCCGAGACTGGATCTGGGCCAGGTTCTCATCCAGCTGTACCACATAAGCCTGCAGGTCGTCTTTGGTATCCTCCAGATCGTCCACCATTGCCTGGATATTGGAGATATTTGCCTGGATCTGCTCCTTCTGCTCCTGTGCCTGGCTGATCGCCTCTTCCTTTTCCCGGATGCTCTGTTCCAGCTCATCCGCAGTCGCGGCGCTGCTTTCCACCCCGGAAGCAGTCCAGCCGGTCAGGACAGACAGGCCAAGCAGCAGGCCAAGCAGCATCCGTTTCCTCTTTCCGTACTTTCCCATAGGCTTCTCTCCGCCCTTCTCAGTGTCAGACGCGCAGGTGCTTGCGAACCGTAAAAAAGCTTCCCAAAAAACCAATCCCCACGCCGATCAGGATCACCACAGGCACCATTGTCCGATAAACCTCGTTGACCGGAAGGAACTGGAGCAGCCCGGACAGAATGGAAAAACGGTTATTGATAAACTCCAGCACATTATTGTACATAATATAGATTCCCGCCAGCGGCAGGATCGATCCGAAGATCCCGATCAGAATGCCCTCAACCACAAAGGGAGCCCTCACGAAGAAATCCGTCGCCCCAATATATTTCATGATCCCGATTTCCTCCTTCCGGACGGAAATGCCGATCGTAACCGTATTGTTGATCAGGAACATGGAAACCAGCACCAGGATAATGATGATGCCCGCCGAAATGTAAGCGACCAGCGCGTTTACCCCGGTAAGCATGGAACCCGCCAGCGCGGATTCATTGACCTCCCGGATCTCCGGGATGGTATGAAGATAGGCGACCAGATCCTCCTGATGGGAGATATCATCCATAAAGATCTCATAGCTGGCACAGTTTTCCAGCGGATTGTCCCCTTCCGGGAAACCGTCCGAATATTCCTCCGGAATAAAATTTTCCTTATAATAGGCCCAGGCCTCGTCCGCCGAAGTGAATTCCACGCGGGTCACGTCGTCCCGCGCGTCGATCCGCGCGCCGATCTCCTGCATCGTTTCCTGCGATGTCCCTTCCTGGAAGAAAATGGTAACGGACACCCCTTCCTCCGCGGTATGCACGATATTCTGGAAATTCAGGATCACAGCGTAAAAAAGCCCCAGAATGAAAAGGCTTGCGCTGATCGTGGCGACAGATGCCAGAGAAAACCATTTATTCCGGAAAATATTTATAATACCCTGCTTCAGCGTATAAAAAAACGTACTAATTCTCATCGATATATCCGCCCTGTTCCTCGTCGCTCACGATCACGCCTTTTTTCATCGTGATCACGCGCTTTTTCATCTCATTGACAATCTCCCGGTTATGCGTTACCACAAGGATCGTGGTCCCGCCCTCGTTGATCTTCTCCAGAAGCTTCATGATCTCCCAGGAATTCTTGGGATCTAGGTTGCCCGTAGGCTCGTCCGCGAGAAGGATCGGCGGCTTGTTGATCAGCGCCCTTGCCAGCGCCACCCTCTGCTGCTCTCCGCCGGAAAGCTGCTTCGGCTTCGCCTTATATTTTCCCGCAAGCCCCACCGTCGCGAGAATGGCGGGCACATTTCTTTTGATCTCCCTGGTCGGGACCTGGATGACGCGCTGGGCGAAGGCCACATTCTCATAAACGTTCCTGTCCTTGAGCAGGCGGAAATCCTGGAACACGATCCCCAGCCTCCTGCGGTACTTCGGGATCTGCCGTCTCTTCAGATGCGCCACATTCTGCCCGTTCACGAGAATGGTTCCGGACGTGGGGACGAGCTCTCTTAACAGAAGCTTGATCAGGGTGGATTTCCCCGAGCCGCTGTCACCCACGATAAATACGAACTCCCCCTTTTTCACACGCAGATTCACACCGTTTAAGGCGGGCGCCCCGGTTTCGTAGCTCTTGCTCACCTTATCCAGCACGATGAGCGAGCCGTCGTCCCGGATTCTCCGTCTTGTCTTCTTCGCAGTAAAAAGTCCCAACTGTGTACCTCTTTCTCCCCGCGCTCCATACGTGTGCCCCGGTACGCATCCGCATCGGGGCCCGCCCGCAGGAAAGCTGCGGCTTAGTATTCAAACGTTTCCATGTACTTCATATACTTGACCACCATCAGCGCGATCTTGAACGTGATCGCGTCCTCAAATACTCTCAGATCCAGCCCGGTACTCTTCTGCAGCTTATCCAGCCGGTACACCAGCGTATTGCGGTGTATGAAAAGCTGGCGGCTGGTCTCCGAAACGTTCAGGCTGTTTTCAAAAAACTTGTTGATGGTAGTAAGCGTCTCTTCATCAAAATCATCCGGGCTTTTCCCTCCGAAGATTTCCTTGATGAACATCTTGCACAGCGGAATGGGAAGCTGATAGATCAGCCTACCGATGCCTAATTCATTGTATGCGATAATGTCCCGTTCGTCAAAGAAAATTTTTCCCACGTCAAGGGCCATCTTCGCTTCCTTATAAGAACGGCTGACCTCCTTGATCTCCTTCACCGTAGTGCCGTAGGCGATCCTTATGCCGGAAATCCCTTCCTTTTTCAGGAATTCGCCCACGCTCTCCGCCGTCCTTTCCACCTCACGGCTTCCTTCCGGCTCCGTCAGCTCCTTCACGATGATCACATTATTTTCATCCACGGCAGTCACGAAATCCCGGCTGCTGCTGCCAAAACCGGACCTTACCAGCTCAAGCACGTTGCCGTCCCGGTTGTCCTCCGCCTCGATCAGGAGGACCGTCCGTTCCACGTCCACCGGAATATGCAGCTTTTTCGAACGGCTGTAGATATCCACCAGCAGAAGGTTATCCAGCAGCAGGTTTTTAATGAAGTTATCCTTGTCAAACCTTTCCTTGTAGGCTACCAGAAGCGTCTGGATCTGGAAGGCTGCCATTTTCCCGATCGTATAGATATCCTCTCCGGCTCCCCCTGCCACAAGGATATACTCCAGCTGCGTCTCGTCGAATACTTTGAAAAACTGGCAGCCCTGGACCTCCTGGCTGTCCGCCGGGGATCCCGCGAAATCCCTTGCCGCCTGCGCGCAGTTTTCCATTTCCTCTGAGGTAGAGGCCGCGACCTTGCCGTCCACGTCAACCACGCACAACTCCACCCTTGCTATACCGCGCAGCCCCTCGATCGTGTTCTGCAGTATCTGGTTTGAAATCATTTTTACCCCTCTCCTTCTCCTGTACAATTTTCACAAAAATTTCACATCAATAAATTCTCTTTCTGTAACACCCATTTTTCATTTTAAAGGAAAACAACAAAAAAATCTATAGGAATCTCAAAAAATTTATGCACTTTTCTTTGAAAATTTCAAATAAAAAAGACAGGCACCCGTTCATTTCGCGCCCGTCTCCTTATTATTGTATTCCTGTACTCTTTTCTCAAACAGCCTGTAGTGCAGCCTCC